>SKOH01000107.1 GCA_007120165.1 Clostridiales bacterium | reverse complement strand
GGTCCCTTGCTTCGGTCCCTTCACTACCGTATCCTTTACGGTAAACCCCTTTGCCGTCAAGTCGGCTACCTCTTCCAGGACAGCGCCTGCGGGGGTATTTAAGAGCGTTTCCTGGCCGTTGCTGCTATGCTGAACGGTTACAATCAGCTCTCCCGGTACCGGGGTGCCGGTGCCTTCTAGTTGCCGCTGAGGTATCGGTGAGGAATTTGTTGGTACTTCGGCGCCTGCGAAGGATAGCTGGGCGATAAAAGCCACGATAATCAATAGCAGCCACAACAAGCGGTAAGGCTTCTTCATTCTTCTTTTTATACACTTTTGTTTTTTCATCTTTTCATTAACCCCTCCTTATTCTTTCACGAATAACACCGAAGAGGCTAATGACTGCTAAAAAAAAGCTCGTCTTTCGGCGGCTGGCTGCCTCATAGGGCCCTATAGCTTTGCGTCCCAACGTTTCCATTGGTTTGCCTTTATCGTGAATAGCTTGATATTACCAAACAATTGAATTTCTCAAATCAGGATCCACATAAATTCCCATTTTATGTAACCTTATTATATCACGTAAGGGGAATACTTCGATAGTACTTTAGTTGTGATTTTTGTATTATCTGAAATTTTAGTCTATTTTCCCCTCTACCGTTTATCCTACAGCACTCTTCCTTTAACGTCGAGGGGGGTAGATGGAAAAGGCGCCTGGAAAGGCACCTTTTTACAGTTTACAGATCTTCAAACCGCTCTTTTATTTCTACTCCCTGGGGGTGATCTTCGTAGTCCACCAGCATTACCTGATGTTCTTCATTATATACCGCAGGGAAAACAGCTCCTTCGATATTTACCTCTCCGTTATTGACCGCATCGTCAATTGCTTCCCGGGCCAGCTCTTCATCCTCGGGTTCGGAAAAATCATAAAACTCGACCAGTTCCCTTCCGATTCGTACGGCAATGCCGTCTGAGGCGCCAAGCCCATCATAGGGTACCGGCTCCCGCTCGTTTATGGGAAATTCCTGTTCCATATAACTCAGTACATATTCCATACCTTCCAGTTCCTCAAGATCCTCTCCCAATCCGTCTTCCGGATCCTCCTCATCTTCCTGACCATTTATGCCGTTTTCATCATTGATCCCGTTTTCATCATCGGTATCATCTCCGCAGCTTATGGTAAAAGCCGCTAAGGATAACAGTAAGATTATCAGCAGAATTTTTTTCATTTTGCAAGTCCCCCTCTTCAGTCTTTATTGTTCCCCTTCCTCTTCCTCAGAATCCTCAGGAGTTTCATTCGGTGCACTCTCTGCCCCCTCACCGGTGGTACTGTCCACAGCCTCTTCCGGTCCATCATCAACAGAATCTTCCGTGGTATCCTCTACAGCTTCCTCCGCTGTCTGATCCGGTGCCTCTTCATTTTCCTTTGCCGCCGGGGTCACCACTTCCTCCGCCGGGGGTTCATATTCTTCCATTTCAAGCCATTCCAACGGATTTACCGCTTCCCCGTATTTTCGCACTTCAAAATGCAGATGTGGTCCCGTGGATCGTCCGGTACTTCCGATTAATGCAATGACCTGGCCTTTTTCCACCTTCTGCCCTGCCTCTACCAGGTTCCTGGAGTTATGGGCGTAACGGGTGGTCCATCCTTCCCCATGGTCAATTTCAATCCAGTGTCCATAGCTTCCCCCTTTGTGGGAAATGGTAACCAAACCGGATTTGGCAGCAATGATGGGCTTTTCCATCCCTTGGGGGATATCAATTCCCCGGTGGAAACGCCAGTCCTGACCGAAGGGATCCCTGCGCATGCCAAAAGGCGACGAGATGTACCGCTGCCCGGGAACCGGCCAGTAAGAGATCAGTCCCTCGCCTAAAAGTCCTTGGAAAGAGGGATGGAGCGGTTTCGAATAATCCACGGCGGATACCCGAATCTCCGGAACTTCAAAGAAGTAAGTAAAAAGGTTCAGCGTAGCGTAGTACTGATCCATTTTTTCCCGTTGCCAAAGCTGCTTATCTATAGCGGCCGTGATCGCCTCTTCACTAAGGGCTTCGTCCTCCGCTAACTGCCAGGCTTCTTTAAAGAACGTGTCCCGGGCCCCTCCCTCGGCAGAAAATCGGTCTTCCCTGATCCACTTTGCACTGTCCGCCAGGGCATCCTTCGGGCTGAACCAGTTATTTTCATAAGCGTATTCATAAGGAGAGAGCTCCGAATCCGGATGGATCCCTAACAGATTATAGACTCTTTGGGGCTCTACTGAAGATCCCGCTACGTATTGAACGACGGTGCCCTCGGGGCTGCCAGGATTATTCTGTTCAATCTCCCAAAGCGCTTCGGTAATTAAATAAAGTTCGTTCACCCCTCCGGCTCCTGCCCCTTCCTTAAAGGCATCTCCGAGTCCTTCCAGGGGGGTATCCATAAGTATAAAGTCCAGTTCCCGGGTAGTAAGTCCCAGGGGCTCCGACAGTTTGATAAACTGGAACATCTCTTTTGGAATATCCCGACGGATTTTATTGCCCAGGGCTTCCCTTTCCGAAGCTTCCAGTTCTTCCACGGTCATCTCCCGGATTTTCGGGTCCGAACCGCCTCCCAGAGGCAGCATCCACTGCAGCCACTCTGCGTTATTGTGATAATTCTCAGGAGCAAGCATTTCCCAAAGTTCCGGAGAATACTCCAGGGACTTTGCCGCCTCTTCCCGTTCCAGATATCCTAAGTCCCACAGGATGGAAATCTCCACCGGCCGCTCCCCGTCCATCGCAGTCCCTTCGTTTATGGGACGGGCAGAAACACCGGAGAGCATGCTCCCGATCATCAGGACAATCAGAATAAATGCCGCCCCGCAGTTCTTTTTCCTCCAAACCGTTCTTTGCACCATGGTTCATTCCTCCTTCGGCTCTTTTCTCAAACTACTAGTCTTTTCTTACCCCTGGGATGCTTTGGTAAATCAAAAAATTCTGTATTTTTAAAAACTTTATGTACCCGGAAGGACAGAGGCTGTTTTCTCTGTCCTTCCGGCTGTAATACCTTATCCGCTAACGAAGAGCCGCGGCCATTCTTTAAAAAATCAAGTTGGTTTCTGCTCTACGTTTGTGACTGATCTGCTTTTCTTATACTAAAAATCCACCACTTCTTTTTCCGCTAAGGGTCGCATGCTGTCCAGGCTTTCCCATAGGAATACTTCTATTCGCTGGTCGCCGGTACCCTCAGGGAAACTAAAGGTGTACTGTCCGCTTGTGCCTAAGGACAGACTTTCCTTCGCTTCAAAGTGATAAAGGCTTCCGTCTTCATTAAAGGCCTGTACAATCAGGGTCCCCCGGAGTAATGCTCCGGTGTTGTTGGAAACGTCCACGGTAACATTGACCGTACCCGCTTCAACGGCTGCACTTGCATCCAGTTCTGCATATGGGAATACCTGATCCAAATCATCGGGATCCTTAAGCTCTAACATATTGGATCCGTAAAGGGCATTTGCAAGCATTCTGAATTGGTGAGAAGGATGTCCCCGGTTTACAATGTGGTTTGCAAAGATTGCAACCGATGCGTCGCCGACTTCATCCACCAGGATATAGTCCTGTCCCCGGACCGCTTCGTTGTTCGGCCACCATCCGGCCTTGAAGTGATCATCCCGGTCCACGATACTTGCCAGTACCCTTGATGTGCTCGGAACGCTTGCGATCCATGAACCGGATCGGTTGTAAAGCATATCCTCTGCACGGTAGTTTCCGGTAATATAGTGAGCAGTGTCAATTTCTGCCCGCAGTACGCCCTCATAGGAGGTTCCGTTTCGTCCTCGGGACAGACCGTCCAGCAATCCGGAGTTTCCAAAGCTGTTTACGGCATTGCCGCCAACGCCCACATAGGATACTCCGCCTTCAATATAGGGGCGCACTCCACTTTGATGGGCAACCCCGCTGCCGTCTGCAATGACATTGGCTTGATCCAAATCCGTAACCAGATTAAAGTTCAGCATATCATCCAGTACGAAAATCATCTCGTTGCTGTAAGCTCTGACTCGCGGTTCTACCAGATACTGGGTTTTTCCGTCTTCGTCATAAGGTGCCACTTCCAGGTAGTAGGCATCCATAACACTGATTAAATCAGCGTGGGATACAACAAAATCTCCCGGTAAATAATACGCGCCGTCATCAATAATCATTTGTACTTCTCTGCCTTCAGACAGAAGATGATTTACGGCTCGAACAACATCATTATTTCGGTTATTGATTACGTAGTGATCCGCAGTCTCGTTTACAACGGTCTCCGGCATATCAACGGTGGTAATCTCTGCAGTATAACCTGCAAAAGCATCTTCCACCCGGATTTCATCCCGGTCAAATCCCCGTAAATCATGGAAATTCTGGGTGACTTCCGCATACATTGCCGGCCATCCGGAAACATCGTTGCCTTCATATAGGAAGGCGTTGGCTAAGTTTCTCTTTGCCTGCTTCATCGGTACAATAAAGGTGCCTACAGGGTAAACCGTACCCTCTACAGTTACTTCCGTGCTCAGGCGCTCTACTTTGATACCGTTTCTAATGAGGTGCTCGGCCATTTCATGAGCGGCCAGTACATTTCGCTGATTCTCCTGGCTTGCAGGGATTACAAAGTAATCCGGGAAGAAGTTTTCCCCCTCAGCTCTTGGTCGTCCGATAGAGTTTCCATCCACATCCACAAACCATGGATCCACTAATTCCGCTGCATCTTCATTATCCACTGCCCGTCGATAAATTTCCAATTGGTTGGTGAATAATTTTTCTTTGTTTTCCAACGTGTGATTTAATGAACCCAGTACCGCATATACGGTTAGGTCGTTGGAATATTGATTCAGTTCAGGCATTTCAATGGTATGTCCCATAGCTCAATGGGCCATTCCATACATGGCAGTATAAACGATAGTCGCATCGTCCCATCCGGAGTCCCAAGCTTCTCTCGGTAGGAAATAGCTGTTATGTCCCGGTGCGTCCACGTTGCTGATTCCGGCCCGACCCATGGCATGGGCATGAGGAATCATACCGTCCATTAACAGATCGTACTCGAAGTTTGGATCGTGGGGCGGGGTGGTCGGCTCAATTAAGAATCCTGCCACAAAACCGTGCAGGTCATTAAAGACCATTGGGGACCACTCTGCAATGGCTTCCACCACATATCTTGTTTCCTGTTGCGTCTGATAACTCATATCCCGGTTCATGTCCAGCCCGGTTGCCGCTCCCCGTTCAATATGGTATCTTCCATCAGGATTCTGGGTGATGTTAAACAGAATAATAAAGTTATCCAGTAAGTCGTCAACATCCAGGGTTACCTCTACCTCTTCCAAATCTTCAATTTCTACGTCCAAATCTCCGACTAAGGTATGAAAGGTAATTTCATCCTGGGTGGTAAGCATTTCCAATACGTCGATTTGTGCGTCCACTCCCGGTGTTTCATCGGGATGGATATTATGGAACCAGATGGCCGGCTTGTAATCATCAATGTGTCCATCTTCAATTCGGTCCAGCAGTTCCTGAGGATTTTCCAGCATCAGTGGTAAGGTAACCTCCTGATAGTCGATAAAGTCCTGTTCGCTGCGTCCGAATTTCACAAAGGGGATTTCCCGTCCTTCATAGGAGTCTCCCAGAGAAACGTATTCCATATATCGGTCGTCCTTGGCTTCGGAAATAATTCGTTCCAGTTCCGGTTTGATTTCGTCATGGGTCCGGTAACTGTCATAAACGTTTAATTTCATCGGCTGGGCGATGGTGATGTCTTTAGCGGTATCTACGATTCTAAGATCATAGTTGCCGATTAAGTCTTCAATCAATACTCTGAATACCCGTGGGCTCAGGTTGTTGTATGCGGTTCCGTTCGCGGTATAGACCAGGTCAAACTTAATTACGGCATGAACCCGGCCGTTTTCGATCTTCGGCTCCTCGGCAAAATAGATAAACGGATCTCCGTCGTAGGCCCCGGTTTCGTTTCGGAACTGCCGCCAGTTATCAAAGGGAAGGCCTCCGAAGTACCAGTCGATATCCTCAACATCGGGAACATATCCAAGATCCAGCTGTACATGAATTTCTCTGGCTTCGGTTAATGAAACCAGGTCATTGCTGATAGACATTCCCGGAGGATCAATTTTAATCACCAGGTTGTACAGCAGTTCCGTAAAGGTTTCCAATCGTTCTTCCACTCTTCCGGGGAAGGCATCTTCCAGGAAGGTAAGATTGTCTTTGTCGGAATGGAATATCGCCCCGTATTCCTCGGTTTGATCATATCCATCCAGATCCCCGATTTCCCAGTTGGTTGCTTCAAAATAAGCTACCGGAATACCCAGTTGTCTAAAAGGCACATGGTCACTCCAGTCACCGGTTTGTCCTTCGGGGAAGTCCGGATTCAAACCGGGGTTGGTTTGTACGTCCAGCCCTAAATAATCTGCAAGGGCTAAGGCCTGATCCCGAACCCATCCGTTTTGATCCAGGCCGCTGTAAACATACATCATATCGCCGGCGATTAATGAATCCAGGTTGATCATCGCCATCGTATTGGCTGCTTCTTCATCGCTCATTTGGGATGCATAGTACCGGGAGCCTCGAAGACCCACTTCCTCTGCACCAAAGGCAATAAACCGGATGGTGTAGTCGGTCTTAACGTTTTTCAGATGCTCCGCCACTTCAAGCATGACCCCCACTCCGGAAGCATTATCATCGGCTCCTGTGGAACCGGTCCCGATGGAATCATAATGGGCACCGATGATAATCTCCTTGGAAGACTTCCCTTTTTTCACAGCGATCACGTTGTTGGAATCATATTCCGCGCTGCCTCTTACATAGGAAAAAGGTTGTACTTCCGTGTCGTATCCTAAGTATTCAAATTCTTCTACGATATACTCCATCGTCTCGACTTCTTCTGCCGACCCTGACAAACGTTGGCCGATTTCTTCCGAGATATAATAAACATGATCATAGGCAATCTCTCCGAATACCTGGGCTTCTACAGCCTGCTGAAGGGTATCTACAGAAAAGGTTGTATACTCCTCAATGGCCACCCCTTCTTCTTGTAAAATCTCCGAGAATTCTGCATCAAAGGGATGCTGTTCGCTTCTTCGGTTTATTTCATCAATCTCTGAATATCGGTCGCTATCCTTTAATAATTCTTCCATGGCCTCCTGATCCGCCGGGGTGCTGGGGGCTTCCGTAGCGTAAATGCCCGGTACCATGATGGAAAGCAGCATGATCAGCGTGATTATCAAAGCAATTTGTTTCTTATACATGAATAAACCTCCTTTTTCTACCGTAGTTTACAGACTAAAAGCTCTTTCCACCCGCACGCCCTGCAGCTCCATGATCAGGGTGAATTCACCGGTTTCGTTTAAGAACACGTCAAAGGAAAATTCCCCTGTTTCCAAGGCTTCCTGGCCAACCCGAAGCGTCGCGCCGCTGCTGTTTTCGATTTTCCAGGTTAGGGGATCTGTCAGTTCCACACCCTGGGCTGCGATCTCGCCGCTTACGGTAATCAGATTACCATCCTTCGTTACCGGATTCACAATTACGTCCAGTCCTTCAATGATAAGCTCTGTTTCTACCCGCTCTCCATGTAATTGTAAAATCAGGGTATATACTCCCACTTTGTTTACGTGAAAATCGAAGGTGAAGTCTCCGGGACCAACCGGCTCCTGTCCTATCTGAACCGTATTGCCCTCGGCATTTACCAGGGACCAGGTCATCGGTTCCGTAATCGTAAAGTTCTCTACAATCACTTCTCCGTCAACCGTTACATGTTTTTCGTCAACGGTGAGAGCTACCTTTCGAATAGCGATATCCTCATCCACTACGGATTCAATTATCTGTTTGGCTTCTTCCACCACGCTCTCAGCGATTACCGCTGGTCCGCCAATGGCTCTGAAGTCTTTTTTATCTTGTAGCAGAACTCGTACATCATCTCGTAAATCATCAAACTCTACATATATTATTGGCCAGCCAAGTATGGAAGCCGGTACTGCATCCACAAAGCTTCTGCCGTTTACCAGAGCAACGGTTTCTGCCTCAGGAAAAAACCTTTCAGCAAACCGGATACTGGTACCATATCGGTTTTGTCCCACTTCATCGTCTCCCGCTACCCGTTCCACAGTACCGGATACCAGGTTTTCCAGCTCTTCAAAAATAGCTGGAGGTACCACGGTGGTTCCGCCGACCACAATCAGATTTTCAATATTATAATCAGAAATGATCTCTTTTGTTACTTGGGGTACCCGGCGGTCTACAAGGAGTATGGGATAGCCTTCTTCATGGGCTAACGGTCCCGCAACCAAAGAGTCTACCAAAGCACGGCCTCCGGCAATAATCGCCGTATTGGCCTTACTAACCGCTAATACTTCCTCTGCCACGGCTCCTGCAGTTTCGTAACGGTTTAGCCCATCTATTCTGACTACCTCATCCAATAATCCTTTTAATTTTGTCTCCACGGTCATGCTGATGGCATCTGGCCCACCAACGATGATGGCTTTTTTGGCGCCTAACTCATCTATAGCTTTTTCCGTTTCTGCACGAAGTCTTAGTTGATGAGTGATTAGAATCGGAGCATTTTCTACTCCTGCCAAACCGCTGGCAGAAAGGGCATCCACCACTTGGGGGACATCATCTTCACTATCTCCCCGTACAATGATGACCGTATCCGCCTGATCATACTTTTCCAGTGCTACTTCGTAGGCTGTTTCGTAACGATTCAACCCTGCTAAACGATGTTCATCGTAAAGATTTTGGGTGTTGGTTAAACCGAAAACCCCACCAATGACCATTGTCAGTACCAATACAATTGTCAAAAGCATTGCTAGTCTTTTCTTCAAAGCATAAACCTCCTCTCGAATAATATACCGAAAAAAATTCCCGCCCTCTCCCCCACCTCCTTTTTTCTATTTAGAGACAGCAAAACCTTAAAGCTCTTCTTAATCTATATAATTATTGCTACATAGAGTGAAAGAAATTTAAGGTTTTCGCTGTCCTACTAGCTAAGTTTATGCGCCGTCTTTAGCTGTCAGATAGATTATTTAGATTTTTATAAAGAGTTATGCATTCTGAGGTCTTGCTTCCTTATTTTCCTCTTCATACTCTTCCAATGTTTTGATCTTAAATCCGAGGTAGGCTAGAACCACGTTTACGATCGGAACAAATATGTTAAAGAACGCGTAAGGGGCGTAGACGAAAGGATGCACGCCGAGCATCTGCCACATAAATGCGCCACAGGTGTTCCATGGAATAAAGGGCGAAGTTACGGTACCGCCGCCTTCCAGGGCACGGGAAAGTACAACCGGTGCCAGGTTTTTATCCCGGTACGTTTCTTTGAACATTCTTCCCGGTACAACCAGGGCAAGATATTGGTCTCCCGATAACAGGTTAATGGCAATACAGGATAGAATGGTTGCCAGTACCAGAGAACCGGTAGATTTTGCCACGCTGAGAATGGCACCGCCAATTGCAGCCAGCATTCCACTGGTTTCCAGAATGCCGCCCAGGGAAAGAGCAATGATGATTAACGATACGGTCCACATCATACCGTCAAGACCGCCTCCGGAAATCAGGTCGTCTACAATCTCCACGCCGGAGTCAATACCATACCCGTAATGGGCGGCATCGATGATCTCACCAAGACCGGCTCCCTGGAAAATAAATGCGAATAATCCTCCCAGGAAGGTTCCTGCAAGAAGTCCGGGGATTGCCGGAACTTTAAAGATTACAATAACGATTACCAACAACGGCGGTAGCGCCATGATCGGTGAGAGATTAAAGTTATCAGCCAGTGCGGCTTGGATGTCAGTAATCCCTCCAACATCAATTTGACCGCCGGCATAACCCATCCCCATGATTCCAAAAATAATCAGGGCAATGATATAAGCCGGACCGGTGGTCCACATCATATACTTAATATGACTGAAAAGCTCGCCGCCGGCCATCGCCGGAGCCAGGTTCGTCGTATCGGACAGTGGTGACATTTTATCTCCAAAATAAGATCCGGAAACAATGGCACCGGCTACAATCCCTACTGGAATCCCAAGACCCTGTCCGACACCGATCAGGGCTACCCCGATGGTGGCGACGGTGGTCCAGGAACTACCGACAGAAATCGATACGATGGAACAGATCAGCAGGGTTGCAATTAGGAAAATTCCAGGGGATAGGATTTCCAACCCGTAATAAATAAGAGTCGGTACCGTTCCGCTAAGTAACCAGGTACCTACCAGGGTACCGATAATCATCAGGATAACAATTGCCTGCATTGCAAGCTTGATACCATCTACTATACTGCCTTCTACTTCTTCCCACGTAAAATTCAGTGCGAAGATTGAAATCCCTGCCGCCACAATTGCTCCAAGGAGCAGAGGTATATGAGGGTCCGCCTCTAGAAACACAATTCCTACCAATAAAAAAATAATTAATGCTACAATCGTGATAAGCGCATGAACAATCGTTGCTTTTTTCTTTTCTTTCATAATCCGCCTCCTTCAATAAGATTTACTAAATGGTTGTATCTAGTCAGAAACCGGCATCCCTCCTTTATAATGAAACATTTTTTTGTTAATCAAATAACAATATGTCCAATTTTTATAATGTTCATCGGATAAGGGGATTTCTTAATATTAAGTGTACATTCTAACGAAAAGCGTGTAGGAATTTATATGTTTGCTGCGCTGAAATCGAGTTATTTCAACAATCATGTTTAAACTTGTGTCAGTTAATGAAAATAGTCTATTAAACATAGCAACAAGAGACTTTGGAAAAGTTTTTCAAAAAATAAAACCAATATATGTATACCCGTGTACCATTATTCGAAACCGGTTTGTTGTTAAATTATCATAATAGATTATTTGGAAAATTCCATCAATACCGCTTGTAGAAAGAATTTTATCATCATTATTCTCTTATGTCAAATCTTATTTTGAAGGTTTTGTACTCCAATACAAAAATAATCAAAATTAATCCGCCATTAAAAATAGAGGGGGATGTGTATTATCACACATCCCCCTCCATAACCTATCGAAGGACTTCGTAGGCTTCGATTAATACCTTATCGGTAATAACGGCTTTTCCTCCCAGTACATAAAAGTGTCTTTTTTGCTGCAGCACGCCTGATGCTGAGGGCCGAAGCCGGTTTTGATCGGTATAAATCACCGGTATTTCTAAAATCGAGCCCGCGACCGCATCCACAAAGGAACGTCCGTTCACAATCAGTATTTCATCAAAGTCTTGAAAATACTGATTACTTACCGCTACACTAGTATCATAACGGTTGGCTCCCGATATTCTTTGCACTTCGCCAGGCACCAGACTTCTCAGTACCCCTTCAATTTCCTCGGATACCACGGCACCGCCCCCAACGATGATGATGTTTTCAATGCCGAAGTCCTCGATGACGCTTTTCGTTTGTTCGGTTAACCCGTTTCGGATCAGCAATATCGGATGTCCGTCCCGATGGGCCAGTGGTCCTGCCACAAGACTGTCCACCAAGGCGTCTCCCCCTGCAATGATTACGGTATCAGAGGGCTTTATTGCCAAAGTGGTCCTCGCCACTTCCGCCGCGGTATTTTCCCGGTTATCCCCTTGAATTCTTAAGACTTCCAACCCTAAGCCCTGCAGTTCCTGTTCTATACCCGAACTGACTGCCAGGGGACCCCCGACAATAATGACGTTCTTTGCTTCCAGGTCCCTGATGGCTTTTTTCGTATCCTCCATTAAGCGGTTCTGCCGGCTGACCAGAATCGGGGCCTGTTTTGCTCCGGCCAGTCCGCTGGCAGCCAATGCATCGGCTACCTGGGGGATGTCATTGTTATGGTCTCCCCGAACCAGAATTACCGTGTCGGCCCGATCATATTTTTTCAGTGCGATGGCCGCTGAGGTACTGTAGCGGTCATTGCCCCAAATCCGGTAATCCTCCACCGGGAAATCAGGCACCGGATCCGGCTCAGGTTCCGGCTCAGGCTCCGGTAATGTCGGGTCAATATGCTTCGGGGCTCCGCTGTATTGAACGATATACCCACCGTATTTTTCCGCCACTGCGTAGGCATAGTCTTTGACCAGATAATCCCGTACATATACCCCGTCCCGGTAGAGTTTGTAGTCATGATATCCGGTTTTTTCCCCTTCTTCCCGAAGATGTAGCGGAAGATGCCGGATGTTATCGTATACTCGTTGGTATTTACTGCGAATGGTTGGAAGCACGGACCCTGACGCGGTGGTTTCCACCGTTACCGTCGGCTTATAGGTCATCCCTGCGGTATAGTCGGAAAAATACCCGCTTCCTCTGCCGCTGGAAAGCCCAGCTACCGTAAAGCCGTTTACGGAGTTGATGATTTCCGCAAACTTTCTCGTTTGGTTATTATATGGGGCTGTGTAAAAGTATTTATGCCAATATGTAAGATTTCCTCTCGAATGAAAGGTTAAATACTGACGAAAATCATAACGGATCAAATAATCCATAATCGCAACGGTCTCTACCTCCGATGCGGGGTAGGGTCCGCTGTAAAACTCCCCCCCAGGTTCGCTCCGGTCCAGCCAGCTCGGATATTTACCCCAAATGTCTTCCCACTGTTTTTTCTCCAGATTAAAATGGACGGAAGGGAAGTTCCGGTTCAGATCCACCCCTCGAAGATTGGCCTTGTAATTGGTATAATTGGTGTCCCCCACACTTTTAATGGCATTTAAGCCCTTGGTGGTCTCTACAGAGGCGAGTCCCTGTTTAACCAGATCAAAACCGTCGGGGTTCGGCAGCGGGATAAAATGCAGTACCGAATCATTAAGAATCTGCTGAAGATTAAATTCTTTAATGTAGCCGTTATTGTAATAATCCCGGGCATAATCCTCGACCATTCGAAGGACAATCGGCGGGTTTACCGTCTCCCGGGAATGATTTCCACCATCTATGTAGTAGTGTGTCCGCTCGGTGTTGGCCTCTTCGCTGCCCATATAGTCCGCTACATTTCGGGTCATTCGAAGGGCAAAGAGGGGTTTGTTGTCAAAGGATCTGCCGAACTCCACTACCTCGATGATCTCCGGATACGCCGCTTCCAGATCCAGGGCTTTCTGATAAATATCCCGGGAAAGGTAATCATACCCCTCCTCGATGCCCACAATGGGGCTCTGGGCATACACCCCGGTAATCATAAAAAACATTATGATAATCAATCCGATAACTTTTTTCATTTAACACGCTCCTCCGGAATTTTTTCCTTTTTCACGATTTTCTCAAGATACTGTAAAAATCCCTCCCGAAGGTCTGGCCGTTTTAGTGCAAATTCCACCGTGGCTTCCAAAAATCCCTGTTTGTCCCCCACATCGTGGCGCCGTCCTTCAAAAATGTAGGCATACATCGCTTCTTTGGTAGTCAACACTTTCAGGGCATCGGTCAGTTGAATCTCTCCTCCTTTACCCGGCGGAGTGTCCTCCAAAATATCAAAGATTTCCGGGCTGATAATATACCGTCCGAGGATCGCAATATTGGATGGGGCGTCCTCTACCGCCGGTTTTTCCACCAAGTCCTGGACTTTATAAATTCTCGGTTCAATATGATTGCCTTTGACAATTCCGTATTTGTCGGTGTTTTCCTTCGGGATCTCCTGCACGCCGAGGATCGTGGTCTTAAACTGGTCGTACATCTCCATCATCTGCTTTAAACAGGGCTTCCCCCCGTCGTTTTCCACAATATCATCCCCGAGCATTACCGCAAAGGGTTCGTTCCCGACAAAGCTTTTGGCACAGTGTATTGCATGGCCAAGGCCCTTCGGCTCTTTTTGCCGGACATAATGAATCGTTACCATCTCGGAGATCTTTTGTACTTCCTTTAACAGCTCGGTTTTCCCTTTTTTCTCCAGTTCCAGCTCCAGTTCAATGGACTTATCAAAGTGGTCCTCAATACTGGTCTTATTTCTTCCGGTAATGATTAAAATTTCTTCAATGCCGGACTCCACCGCTTCTTCAATAATGTACTGCAGCGTCGGTTTGTCCACAATGGGAAGCATTTCCTT
>SKOH01000125.1 GCA_007120165.1 Clostridiales bacterium | reverse complement strand
AGGTGAGAAGCATGAAAATTCTTGTAGGGTATGACGGCTCCGAATCCAGTAAAAAAGCGGTGGAAAAAGCTAAAGAACTGACCTCCACCTGCAGCATCTCCGATATTATGATTGTCCATGTACTGAAGGAAGATCAAATGGAAGGGGCCTCCTACTTTGACGCCGTGGATATGGAACAGGTGGAAAAAACCATTGAGCAGGCCATTGTTCGGGAAATGAGAGAACTCAATGAGATTGCCGAAGAGTTCGAAAATGGATTTATCCAGACGAAATTTTTAAAAGGGGACCCGGCTACGGTCATAGCGGATTACGCCAAGGATCATGGATATGATCTGATTATTGTCGGCAGTCGCGGCAGGAGCGGGATTATGAAATGGATGCCCGGCAGTGTCAGCAACGCCGT
This sequence comes from Clostridiales bacterium, assembly GCA_007120165.1. GTDB lineage: Bacteria > Bacillota > Clostridia > Peptostreptococcales > T1SED10-28 > Isachenkonia. The sequence continues at coordinate 3,602 of SKOH01000125.1, read as the reverse complement.
GGTAAAAAACTGCTGCATCAGTGTTATGGTGGTGAAATAATAAAAAAGCATACCCGGAGGTATGCTTATTTTATAGGAAACCGAGACACGGTTTTTTAGTGGGGGGAATATTATACAGCACGGTTTAACTTTTTTGTTAATCGAGATACCTTTCGAGACGCTTTGGCTTTGTGGTAAACACCTTTAGAAGCGGCTTTGTCAAACTTCTTTTCAATTAAGTGAAGTTTTTCCTTTGCAGTGTCTACATCGTTGGCTTCTAAAGCTCTTTCAAAAGCTTTAATGGTCTTTTTCATATCATCTTTGATTAACTTGTTTCGTGCGGTTTTCTTTTCGATAACTTTGATTCGTTTTTGTGCTGATTTAATATTTGCCATAATCATTCACCCCCTTACAGGCTGTTAACATATAGATTTTATCAAATATGCACCGGGAATGCAACCACTAATTCCAAAATCTTTTCAAAGTCCGATGAAATCTCTATAAACTCCTGCTGGAATATGTTATAATCGTTTAAGATTAACAATAAAAGGAGGATCATCATGGCAAGTGTTCGACAAGATCGTATACGAAATTTTTCTATTATAGCTCATATCGACCATGGTAAATCTACCCTGGCGGATCGACTGATTGAAAAAACCGGTTTAATCGCCGCGAGAGATATGCAGGAACAATTATTGGATAATATGGAACTGGAACGGGAGCGGGGAATTACCATTAAGCTGCAGACCATCCGATTACTATATACCGCCAACGACGGTTTGGAATATTCTCTAAACCTGATAGATACCCCGGGGCATGTGGATTTTACCTATGAGGTTTCCCGAAGTCTTGCGGCCTGCGAAGGGGCGATTTTGGTGGTGGACGCCGCCCAGGGAATTGAGGCCCAGACGCTGGCAAATGTGTATTTAGCCTTAGAGCAGGACCTGGAAATCATTCCGGTTATCAATAAAATAGACCTTCCCGGCGCCCGAATCGAGGAAGTGAAAAAGGAAATTGAAGAAATTCTCGGTATTGACGCCAGTGACGCTCCGCTGATCTCGGCGAAAAACGGGATCAATATTGAAGACGTTTTAGAGGCCATTGTTAATAGAGTTCCTCATCCGAAGGACGATGAGACCAAGCCGTTAAAGTCGTTGATTTTCGACTCTTTTTACGATAATTACAAAGGGGTTATTGCCTATGTCCGGGTTTATGAAGGAAAGATTAAAAAGGGCATGAAAATCAAAATGATGGCCACGGGTAAAAGTTTTGAAGTAAACGAAGTAGGGGTATTCTCCCCAAATCCTGTAGCGCTGCCGGAGCTGCAAGCCGGGGACGTAGGATACGTTACCGCAAGCATTAAAGATGTCCGTTACTGCCGGGTGGGGGATACCATTACCGAATTCGAACGGGAGACGGAAAAGCCCCTGCCGGGATATAAAAAAGCGACCCCGATGGTATACTGTGGAATCTATCCCGCTGAGGGGGAAAAGTATGAAAATGTCCGGGACGCCCTGGAAAAACTTCAGGTAAACGATGCGTCCTTAGTCTACGAAGCGGAAACCTCCGCCGCCCTAGGCTTCGGTTTTCGATGTGGTTTCCTGGGTCTTCTGCATATGGAGATTATCCAGGAGCGTCTGATGCGGGAATTTGATCTTGACGTGATCACCACCGCCCCCAGTGTAATCTACCAGGTGACCAAAACCGACGGCACCGTGGAGATGATCCAGAATCCGGCAAACTTACCGGAACCCCAGGAAATCCGTAAAATTGAGGAGCCGATTGTTAAGGCATCAATCATGGTACCGAATGACTATGTGGGCCAGGTAATGGAGCTTTGTCAAAACCGGCGGGGAACCATGATCGATATGGAATACATTGAAGATACCCGGGTGGTAATCAACTACCACCTTCCATTGAATGAGGTAATTTATGACTTTTTCGATGCGTTAAAATCCAAAACCCGGGGATACGGATCCCTGGATTATGAGTTTAAAAATTATCAGGAGTCCAACCTGGTAAAGCTTGATATCCTAATCAATCATGAACAGGTGGATGCGCTGTCCTTTATCGTGCACCGAAGCACGGCGGAGGCCCGTGGACGGGGAATGTGTGAAAAATTAAAGGACGAAATACCCCGCCACCAGTTTGCGGTACCGATCCAAGCCTCCATCGGAACCAAAGTCGTAGCCCGGGAGACCGTACGGGCGCTTCGAAAAGACGTGACCTCCAAATGTTACGGTGGGGATATCTCCAGAAAGAAAAAACTATTGGAGAAACAAAAAGAAGGAAAGAAACGAATGCGGCAAGTGGGCAATGTGGAAGTTCCGCAAAAAGCCTTTATGTCCGTGTTGAAACTGGATGATTAATTACAAATGAACGAACAAAACTAGCAGCGTTATGTTGCTAGTTTTTTTCAGAAAGCAGGTGCAGCGATGAAGAACCTTAGCATTTATGTACACATTCCCTTTTGTAAGAGCAAATGTCATTACTGCGATTTCCGATCCTTTCAAAACTGCGGCACCGATGATATTAATGAGTACATGAAAGATCTGCTCCAAGAGATTGAATTGTATCGGGATCTGGGAAAAAACTATAGGATTGATACCCTTTTTATCGGCGGAGGAACCCCCAGTATGGTTTCCTCTGAAGGGATTGCTAAAGTTATTAAAGGTCTTCGGGAAGTATTCTCTTTTACGGAGGAACCGGAGATCTCCATTGAAGGAAACCCTGATACGTTAAGCTTTGACAAGATGGCCCATTACTACGAACTGGGGATCCACCGTCTCAGTATGGGGCTCCAAAGCGACAACCGAAAACTGTTAAAGACCTTAGGGAGGATTCATACTCCCGAGGATTTTTTAATGAGTTTAGAAAATGCACGAAAAATCGGCTTTAGAAATATCAACGGAGACTTAATGTTCGGCCTTCCGGGGCAGCATCTTAAGACTTTTCAGCAGACCCTGGGGTGGATAGAAACACTGGATATCCCCCACATCTCCGCTTATGGCCTGATCATCAATGAAGAGACGGAGCTTGCCCGAAAAATCCATCAAGGGACCCTTCCTGAACCCGATGAGGATTTGGAAGTGGATATGTATGACTATCTACGGAGCTTTCTCCCAAAGAAGGGGTATGACCACTACGAAATATCCAATTTTGCAAAGCCCGGGTTTCAGTGCCGGCATAACCGGACCTATTGGGAAAATCGGGAGTATCTGGGTCTCGGCCTCGGTGCCCATTCCAGTATGGGTAAGAAGCGCTTTTTCAATGCCGAGGCCTTCGGGAGTTACCATCAGCTGATTGAAGCCGGAAAAAAACCCATCGCAGCAGAAGAGGTGCTGACGGATAAGGAACGGCTGAAAGAATCGTTGATGTTGGGACTGCGAATGACGGAAGGGGTCAACTTAAGTCATTTGGAACGTCGTCACGAAAGTGTAGTGGAGGATGCTTTAATAATGAAGTTTCAGGAATTTATAAAACAGGGGCTGCTGGAAAACCACCAGGGACGACTGAAACTCACCCCCGAGGGCCTTTATTTGTCGAACTCCGTCTTTCGGGAGATTATCGGTTAATTTTTCTGAAAAGCCCTTGACAAAAAATGCCCTACGTGATAATTTAGT
>SKOH01000100.1 GCA_007120165.1 Clostridiales bacterium | reverse complement strand
GTTTTTTAATTCCGTTAACAATGCTTTATTTATACCCAGTTCTTGATGATTATATCGGTAGTATAGTCCGGTACTAAACTCGGCTTTCATATTTTTCTCTTTCAGTTTTCTCGCTACGGTTTTATAAAAAATTTTCATGCTTTTTTCAGGGTAGTAATTAAAACATTTGATGGAATCCGGATGGGCGACGATGTCGAAAATAGTCCATTTTCTAAATGCACATGCATATCAATCATGGTGTCACCCCCATTTTTAAGGACTCTCAAAGTCGCTCTCCTACAGATAAAAGACCATTAGATACTCTTCCTCCGTTTCTTTAAGGATTTCGAATCCGATCTTTTGATACATTCTAGCAGCATAATTTTCTTTTTGTACGGCCAAAGAAGCTTTCGTAAAGCCCTTTTTTTTCAAATGATGTAACATACGCTTCATTAAGGCGGTTCCGATGGATTGATTCCGAAATTCCTTATATAGGGCAATGGCAAATTCCGGTGTCTGATCATCGATGTACCCAAATCCCTTTACCGCTCCAGCCAATATTCTTGTCCACACTGCACCGACGGTTTTTCCATCGACCTCTGCCAGGAAACAAAAATCACCTTCTTGTCCCCAAACCTCAAAGTAGATTCTTAACTCCGGTTCTTTAATAATCTCCCGGGGGACTAAATTCCGCTGATCGGGCTGATAAATTGCTTCATACAGCATTTCTTTAAGAATATCGACTTCATCGGCCTTCATTTCTCGAATTACATATTTGCACAATGGATAAACCTTCATTACTTGATAGTTTTACTGTGCCAGAACAAATTGATTAGTCTCTTTGGGCAATCAGTTCGATTTCCACATGGGCCCCTAGGGGTAACTCCTTGACACCGATTGTGGTTCGTGCAGGATAAGGGGCTGTAAACTGTTTTTGATAAACTTTATTCATCGCGTCAAAGTTCACCATATCCGTTAAAAACACATTTACTTTTATCACCTGATCGGTGCTCAATCCCGCAGCAGTTAATACCGCAATTAAATTCTTAAAGCACTGCTCAGTCTGGGCGGTAATATCCCCCTCAACCAGATTTCCTGTTTTGGAAACAATAGGGGTTTGTCCGGAAAGGTAAACCAGCTCCCCGGCTTCCACTGCATGGGAATAGGGGCCAACGGCTACGGCATCTTCTGAGCTAAAGGTTTTTCTCGACATTATTTTTTCCTCCTTAAATATTTTTCTTGTAATCAGCATGCTTAGGAAGTTTGCATTCCCTCTTTTATGAATTTAATTATATCATAAATATTTCACCGAATTAAGACTTCGCTGAATTTTCCAACAGTTCACCTTCCTTTATTTAGGTCTACTGAATGTTAACCGCTAAACCGGTGATACAAATAAAAAATAGCAGAGAACGCCGCTCAATGGCACTCCCTGCTATTTTTATTACTTTAAATTTATTTATTTCTGTTTATTATCGATCGGCTTTGGTAACCTTTCGAAGTCTTCCTTTAATCGGTTTATTCTGCAGCTCCTCAAGGACCATTTCTCCCTTATTGTTTAAAATCTCTACAAAGGTAGAAACGTCCAGCACATTAATAATTCCGATATCCGCCGCGGTCATCCCTTCAATGCTGCAAAGAGTTCCTACAATATCTACCGGGCGCATCTTGGTCTTTTTTCCTGCATTGATGTGCAGTTTTAAAATGTCCTTGCTTAACGGGTCCCCTTTGCTTTCCTTCACTTCCGGGCGGGTCCTGATCTTTTGGTCGAAGGCATCTTTAGCATCCGTCAGGGTTTTCGTTTCCGGTCGTTCCTTTAACGGGATTTCCTTACCCATTTCTTTTTCAATGGCTCGTAGAAACTTCCCTTCATATTCCGTTACAAAGGTAATGGCCCTTCCCTCTTTACTTACCCGTCCGGTTCTACCGATACGGTGTACGTAGCTCTCGGTTTCCTGGGGTATGTCGTAGTTAATTACAAGGGAAATGTCCTCAATATCAATACCCCGGGCAGCCACATCGGTGGCAACCAGGTATCGGAACCGGCCTTCTTTGAAATCTTTCATAATCCGAAGTCGATCGTCCTGCTCCATACCTCCATGAATTTCACTGCAGGTATAGCCAAACTCGTATAATTCATCATATACCTGATCCACCACAACCTGAGTATTACAAAAGATGATACAGCTATCGGGATTTTCTATGATGGTGAGATCCCTTAACAGCTGGATTTTATCCCGTTGGGAGACTTCATATCGTTCCTGAGAAATTCGATCCACGGCGGTATTTTCCTCTTCGATCTTGGTAATGACCGGCTCCTTCATATACTGCTTCGCCAACGCTTCAATCCGTTGGGGCATGGTGGCGGATAATAACAGCGTGACCCGGTCCTTCGATACTCCGGCGATAATCGTTTCAATATCCTCGATAAAGCCCATATTCAGCATCTCATCGGCTTCATCAATCACCAGGTATTTTACCTTTGATAAGTCCAAAGTCTCCCTGGTCATATGATCAATAATTCGTCCCGGGGTTCCCACCACCACATGGGTTTTTTCCCGAAGTTCTTTGCGTTGACTGTTAAAGGGGGATCTGCCGAAAATGGCCGACACCTTCAACCGTTTAAACCTGCCAATATTAAACAGGTCTTCTTTTACCTGCATGGCCAGTTCCCGGGTGGGAACCATAACCAGGGCCTGGGGTTTGTTTTCCTCCCAATCCACCAATTCACAAATCGGGATGCCAAAGGCCGCGGTTTTCCCACTGCCGGTTTGGGACTGTACGATGATATCCCGCTGTTGAAGTACCGCCGGAATGACGGCCTGCTGCACTTTCGTCGGATTTTCAAAGTTTAACATGCTGACCGACTTTAAAATTTCACTGCTTAACGGATAATCCGTAAAATTTGTTTTCATTACTGATCAACTCTTTCTTTTCTTTAATTAGGTACCATAGGTTCCAAGTTAACTATTATAACACACTTTCTCCAAACCAAATAAATAAGAACATCAGGATAAAGCTGACGGAACCCAACCAATCATGATAGTAACCCTTCTCACCTTTTTTTGTCACCCATTCTTCTAATCCTCTGAAAAAGTACAATAGACAGAAGTATACGAACAAATGAATATGACTGAATACATTTAACTCCTGCAAATTCTCTCTAAAAAAGAAAACGTAGGAAAGTGCAAAGGCTCCTCACCCATCAAAAGACTAGCCTACTATTGGTTCAACGGTTATTTTTCTGCTGCAAATAAAAGATGATTGCTTGCTCCTAAAAATTCAGGTTTTTCTGAGCAGTAAAAGTGGTAATCGAGCCATAATTTATAACTCTCGTCATCCATTTTATTGATTTTATCCGCCAAAAGTTCACTTAATCCGTCGGCAGCAACTTCGGCTGTGATTTTCAAACCGGAGTCTGTTAAGAGCGCTCTACACTCCTCCACGGTATGAAAAGAAAACAAAATGCCTTCCACTTTACAGTTATCAGGATTGTATGTTTCTCCCTTGATAAATCCGGGATTGTAACACATGGTTTCTGTGGTGATTACCATATCATTGGAGATAAAAGCAAAGTACATTTTACCGGTATCCTTACAAACCCGCTTGACTTCTTTTATACACTGCATACGGTCTTCCTCTTTTGCTAGATGATATAACGGGCCAAAGCATAATACCACGTCAAAACTGATATCTTCAATCCGGGAGATATCCATTGCATTTCCCTGAAACACTTCCAGTGACATATCGGGATGAATTTTCTCTTTCATTTGTTTAACATGTTTTTCAACCAGTTCTATTGCCGTTACCTCAAATCCTTTTTTTGCAAAATACAAACTGTATTCACCGGTTCCGGCTCCCAAATCAAGGATCTTCATCCCCGGTTTCAGGTGTTTTTCAATTTGCCTTATGGTCGTTAAAAACTCCACTTGCGCAGCCTTGGTAGACAACCTCGTGCTTTCATCAAAAATATCGTAAATCGCCGTTACTTTGTCTTCTGCCTTTTCAATTTTACTGATTTCTTCTAACTTCATAGGCAAGTCTCCCTCCAATTAATACCTGTATATTGCCTTTTCGCACTTGTATCT
>SKOH01000021.1 GCA_007120165.1 Clostridiales bacterium | reverse complement strand
TCACCACCGGGGTTTTGGTTTTCAGGGCATAGTCCAGCAGTTTTTCCAGACTGGAGGGATGGGAAAAATCAATGATCAGATGAAAATCCTGATCCAGCTGATCAACATCGGTTTTAGAATCCACCCCTTCCATGGCTGACCAGAAAGGATCTTTTTCTGCCAGGGCTTCGATGTTTTTTCCCATGGTGCCGCTACTTCCCCAAATCAGTAGTTTCATTGACTTCCCCTCTTTTCTTCCAAAGCACCCCTCAGCGTCAGTCCGAAGTTTTCCATCTCCCGGATCAACTCTTTTCTTGCCCCTTCGCTAAGGGGCGTTAACGGAAGGCGGAGTTCATTTTTTCCCATGCCCAGCAGGGAAATTGCCGCTTTAATCGGTATCGGATTGACCTCGGCGAAAACCTGGTGAATCAGCGGCAGCATTTCCGTCTGCTTTTTCACCGCCGTCTTCAAATCCCCGTTTTCTACCGCTTCACAAAGTTCCTGTACCTGATCGGGTATGATGTTTGCAACGACCGATATTACCCCGTGTCCTCCGGAGGCTGCAATCGGTAAAATCTGATCATCATTTCCCGAATAGATTTTGAAATCCTCGGGAACTCTTCGTTTGATCTCCAGCACCTGCCCGAGATCCCCTCCCGCCTCTTTAATCCCGACAATATTCGGGATCCTGCTCAGGGTTTCTACGGTTTCCGGTTCAATATTGACATTGGTTCGGGAAGGGACGTTATAAAGGATGATCGGTAAATCCACCTGCCGGGCGATGCCGCCGAAGTATGCTTCCAAACCTTTTTGGGTAGCTTTATTATAATAGGGAGTAACCAGCAGCAGTCCGTCAGCCCCCAGCTGTTTCGCCTGCTTGCTGAAAATTACCGCCTTTTCATAGTCATTGGAGCCGGCCCCCACAATTACCGGGATTTTTCCCCGGACTTTTTCCAGGGTTTTTCGAATTAATGCTTCCCGTTCCTGGCCCGATAGGGTACTGGCTTCTCCCGTAGTACCTAAGACTACAATCCCTTGGGTTTTGGACTGAAGCTGAAAGTCCAGTAATTTTTCAAAACTTTCCATATCCACCTGTCCCCCGCTAAAGGGGGTGGCAATGGCAACGGCTGATCCTGTAAACATTGTAATTACCTCCTTATTGTTATCTTAATACTAGATTGTTATATAAATACTAGATTGTTATATAAATACTAGTCTTGCTTTAATTTTTCCATATAGGTTAAAATCCCCACGGCATTGGTTGCGGCTCCCTTTCGAAGATTATCCGCCACCACCCATAAGCCTAAGGCCTTAGGTTCAAACAGGTCCTTGCGGATTCTACCGATAAAAACCTCATCCCGATCATCGGCCTCAAATACTGTGGGATACTGTAACTCCTTAGGATTATCCATCAGAACCAGGCCCTCGGTCCGTTGATAGATTTCCCGCACTTCCTGAAGATCCGGCGCTTTGTCAAACTCCGCAAAAATCGCCTCGCTATGACCGTTTACCACCGGTACCCGTACGGTGGTCACCTGCACCGGAAGTTTCGGTTTGTTTAAAATCTTTTGGGTTTCATAAACCATTTTCAGCTCCTCTTTGGTATACCCGTTATCATAAAACACATCGATATGGGGAATGCAGTTTCCGGCAATGGTCTTCGGATAAGCAGCGGGCTCCCGAGTGGGATCCTCTATCTGCTCTTGCAGTTCCTGAATGCCCGCCATACCGCTTCCGGAAACCGCCTGATACGTGGCGACGTTTATTTTCGTTAACCCGTAGACTTTGTCCAACGGACTGAGGGCTGCCACCATCTGAATCGTAGAGCAGTTGGGATTGGCCACAATCCCCTGATATCCCCGAAGCATTTCTCCGTTAATTTCCGGTACCACCAGGGGAATTTCCTCGTTCATTCGCCACTGGGAGGAGTTATCGATCACTGTATTCCCGGCCTTCGCAGCGATGGGGGCGTAGTGTTTGGAAACTTCCCCTCCGGCGGAGAATAACAGATAATCAAAATCCTCTTTCATAACCGCTTCGGTTAACAGCTCCACAGTAATATCACTGTTTTCAAAGGGAATTTTCTCCCCTGCGGATTTTTTCGATGCAAACAGTCGAAGGGACTTTATTTTCACCTGCTGCTCGGTTAATACCTGTAAAATCTTTCGTCCTACATTGCCGGTACCTCCGACAATACCAATTGTTAAACTCATTTTTCAGCCTCCTTATCGGTTAAAATCAATTAAAAAAACTCCCGGAAACCGGGAGTTCAGTATACGCTCAAAAAAGCTCCGCTAAAGGTGATCAATAAACCTTTGCGAGTATTTCCAAAGCAATAATAGCCCCCCATGGAATCCCATGACAGTAATAAGATTGTTTACCTTATTCCCAGCTCTTAAGGTTCAGCCTCCCCTTAAAAACTTCGGCACCGTCACCTTTCTTCGAAACCTGAGCGGCTAGACCCGTTATTTTCGAATACTGATTTTCAGTGCGCCTCTATTTGATATTCAATTATAATGTTTAGTAGTATATCATATTTTTCCTCAATGTCCAAATGTATTTTAAAATTATTTTTCCCTGGTCTGATATAAATCCTTCCGCCGGTTTTTTCGGGTGGGAAGCTCCCGCCGGACCTGATTCATATAATCAGCGTCCAGTTCCCGGTACATAAAGCCTTCTTTTTCATCCAGTTCTTCCAATACCCTTCCCCAGGGATCCGTGATCATGCTATGGCCGTAGGCCTGATAGGAGCTGGAGGGATTTCTTGCAGGGGAGACGGCCGCCACATACACCTGGTTATCCAGGGCTCTGGAGCGCATAAGAAGCTCCCAATGGGCAGGTCCGGTGGTCATATTAAAGGCTCCGGGCACCACCACAATTCTCGCCCCTTTTTCTTCCATAATCTGAAAAATCTCCGGGAAACGCACGTCGTAACAAATGGCGATACCGATTTTTCCATAAGGGGAATCCACCACGGTAATCTCTTCCCCCCGGGAGAGCACTTCCGACTCTTTAAACGTAATTTCCCCCGGAATATCAATATCAAATAAATGAACTTTCCGGTGTTTGCCCAGAAGCTCCCCTTCGGAGCTGAATACGTAGGTGGTATTGTAAATCTCGTTGTCCTCTTTTCCCCGTTCCGGGATGGACCCTGCTACGATCAATACCTTATACTTTTTCGCCAGGGCTTGCATTCTCGAGGTGCTCTCTCCGGGAAAGGTTTCGCTGAACCGGGGGAAATAACTGTTGTCATAGGGAGTATTAAACATTTCCGGAAGAATGATGATATCCGGCTGGTACTCCTTAACCCCCCGGGCAATCATTTCCTCTGCCTTTTGCAGGTTCTTTTCCTTTTTCTGATCAACCATCATCTGACAACCCAGTATTTTTACGGTTTTCATTTTTTTCCCTGCCTTTCTGTTGGGCTTTTTATAGAAATTCCATGCTCTTTATGATATTATTATAAATGGCTTTATCTGTTACATAACCTATTTAGGAGGAATTATTGATGACCCATATCATTTTTGTTATTTTCTTTGTGTCCTATATGCTCTTTATCGGTTTAACCTTTCCCCTTCATTACTATTATGAAAAGAAGGGTCCTAAGGATAAAAAGCGTAATCTGGTTTATAAAATCAATCGGAATTTATCCAAAAATATTGTGCGCTTTAGCGGATGTGATCTGGAAATCATCGGTTTGGAAAACCTCCCCAAGGACCAGGCCGCCCTTTTCGTCAGCAATCATCAAAGCTACTTGGATATTCCGATTCTCGTTCATGTACTGGACCAGCCCCTGGGCTTTGTGGCAAAAAAAGAACTGCGGAAGGTCCCGGTTATCGGTAAATGGATTCACTTTACCGAAAGTGTATTCATCGACCGTATGGATATTCGCCAATCCCTTCGGGCCATTAATGAAGCGTCAAAAAAAATCAAGGATGATCATTCCATGGTGATTTTCCCTGAAGGTACCCGAAGCAAAACCTCGGAGATGAATCCCTTTAAACCGGGAAGCTTAAAAATTGCGGAAAAGGCCAAATCCCTGGTGGTTCCGGTGACGGTCATCGACACTTATAAGCTTTATGAGGCCAACAACAGCCGCATCCGTCCCGCAAAGGTTCGGGTAATCATCTCCAAACCCCTGCTTCCCCAGGAAAAGGGCCAGGAAAAATCCTCGGATAATACCGTAAAGGTTCTTAATACCATTCAGGAAAACCTGCAGAAATACCAAATTTCATAATCCCTAAACCAACCTCCCGGCATTGCAGGTTCAAGTGCTTTCGGGAGGTTTGTGGTTTAATAGCCCTTATTCAGGTCCACCTCATTGATCAATGGTTCACCGCTAATGTAGCGATCGCAGTTTTTATAGAGGGTATCAAAACGCCGCTGGTTTCGCATTTCCGACACCCAGGAATTATGGGGGGTAATATCCGCATTTGAAAGCTCCCATAGGGGGCTGTCCTCCGGCAACGGCTCTTTTTCAAATACGTCCAGTGCCGCCCCTTGAATCGACTGCTCCTTAAGATGCCGAATCAGTGCCTGCTGATCCACAATGGTGCCCCGGGACACATTGATCAGATAAGCCTTCGGATTCATCACCGCCAAAGCTTCATCGTCGATTAAGTGATGGGTTTCGCCGGTATAGGGGATCGTCAGAACCACCACGTCGCTATGCTTTAACACTTCTTTTAAATCCTTCAGGGGGTAGCATTTATGAAAATACTCCACATCCCGTCCCTTGGTATTGACCCCGGTAATTTCCACACCAAAGCCCTGCAGACGCTTTGCCCCTTCCACGGCTATACTTCCGGTTCCGATAAAGCTTACCCTTTTATTATACAGTTCAATTAAGGAGGTGTCGATTTTCCACAGCTTTTGCTGCTGCTGGTGGTGAAAGGTCTTGCTGTTTTTAAAGAGCTCGAGAATTTTCATAACGATAAATTCGCCCATGGGTACACTGTAGCCCCCTTTATTATTGGTAAGAATTATTCCCTGTTTCTTTACCTTCTCCAAGGGCACCTGATCGATGCCGATACTGGACAGCTGAATCCATTTTAATTTTTTCATTTTTGCAATGTCCAGCGTGGAAAAGGGATTGTAGCAAAATAAGGCTTCTATATCCCGCAGCTTTTCATCATATACCAAATCCCCTTCCTTTCGAAGAACGATCTCGTAGCCGAGATTTTTAATGCTCTGCATTTTCTTTTCTCCATAGTCATAAGTAAACAGCGCTTTCATCCTATCCCTCCTTAAAAATATGTTTGGCTCTACTTCTTTTTATACCCAAAATGTCCATTGCTAATAGTTTCCGGTCCTTATTCTGTTTAATTCATTTTCGAAATTTTTCATATGTGTTAAAATCAAATAAAGACTATTAATAACGGGAGGTACCTAATGCTTTATCGGATCAAACAATTTTACCGGGGATTAAAGGCGAAAGTGACCCCTGAGGATTTACAGTTTCTTCGGTCCTATCTGACGGCTGAGGAAACTGCGCTGTTTCGTCGTCTTCGAATCAGTGAACAGCGCCACTGTCTGAATATTGCCTATGACTGTCTGGCAGAAAAAGAGCACAGCCCTTTATTGATTAAGGCGGCCCTTCTTCATGATGTGGGAAAAACCAAGAGCAACTTAACCCTGGTTAATAAAGCCCTGGCGGTGCTGGTTAAAAAGCTTCGAATCCCGGGAAAAATCCTGCCGGTTTTTTTAACGAAAGCCCTTTACTATAAAGAACAGCATCCCGTCATCGGCGCTGAGATCCTTCAACGGCTCGGGACCGAAGCCCCGGTGATCTTTCTTACCCGTTATCATCATCGGGATCTGACCAGAAAACCCTTCCGGGACGGGGAGTATTCTGCCTGGGTTACAGTCCTGCCCGCTGAACGGAATTGCCCTGATCAATCAGCCCTTTCGCCGGATGATACAGCGGAGTTAGTCCTCCTTTTAAAAACTTTACAAGAAATTGACGAAAAAAATTAAGGGGTAAAAACACCCCTTAATTTTTGTTTTATATTCAATATCCTTTTTTAGCTGGAGAAATTGGCTGATTTGAAAGAAACCTCCTATTCATCCAAATCTTTTTTATAAATGTCTTTCAGTACCACACCGGTATTCCGGTCTTCGATTTTTCCAATGGACCATTCATTCTGTAGTATAATGGCGGGGTTTCCGTCATGATCCTCCACCAGCATACTGTCCATCGTTGTACTGAAACGGTCAGGATCGTACTTATCCATTTCAATCCATCGAATGTATCGATGGGCCATATTTTCCATAATAATATCCACGCCGTACTCATTGTTCAGCCGGTATTCCAGCACCTGAAACTGCAGGACGCCTACCACGCCTACAATGTATTCCTCTATACCGATATTGGGTCTTTTAAATACCTGAATGGCCCCTTCCTCGGCTAACTGCTGAATTCCTTTTAAGAACTGTTTTCGTTTCATGGAATTTTTCGGAATGATCTTCGAAAAATGTTCCGGAGGGAACACAGGGATCCGTTCATACCTTAGGGACGCATCGGCTTCCGACAGGGTATCACTGATTTTAAACAGTCCCGGGTCATGGACCCCGATAATATCTCCGGGATAGGCGGTATCCACAATCTCCCGGTCCTGAGCCAAAAACTGCTGCGGCTGGGCCAGTCGAATTTTCTTGCCTGTCCGGGAGTTGTATACCGACATGCCCTTTTCAAACTTTCCGGAACAGATTCTAATAAAGGCCAAACGGTCCCGGTGGGCGGGGTTCATATTCGCCTGGATTTTAAAGATGAATCCGGAAAAATTCGGATCCTCCGGAGGAATCATGCCCTGATTGCTGTTTCTCGCTTCCGGTTTATAGGTCAGCTTTAAAAATGACTCTAAGAAAGGTTCCACACCAAAATTGGTCATGGCACTTCCGAAAAACATCGGGGTCAGTTCTCCCTGCTGCACCTTATCATGATCAAAGTCGTCTCCGGCCATATCCAGCAGTTCCACTTCATCCCGTAGGCGCTGATAGTAATCGGCTCCGATAATGTCGGCAAGTCCCTCGTCATTAAGGTCTTTACTGACAATTTTTGCGATGTTCTGTCCATGGTCTCCATCCTGAAACAGTTCAATACGCTTTTTTTCCCGATTGTATACCCCTTTAAAATCTCCATCGGTCCCAATGGGCCAGTTCATGGGGTAAGACTGAATGCCCAGAACTGATTCGATCTCTTCCATCAGCTCCAGGGGGTCCTTTCCCGCCCGGTCCAGTTTGTTGATAAAGGTAAAAATCGGGATATTTCGGTCCTTACAAACCCGAAACAGCTTTTTCGTCTGGGGCTCTACCCCTTTGGCGCAGTCAATAACCATTACGGCACTGTCCGCTGCGGTTAAGGTACGGTAAGTATCCTCCGAGAAGTCCTGGTGTCCCGGGGTATCCAAAATGTTGATACAGGCTCCGTCATAGTTAAACTGCATCACACTGGAGGTCACCGAGATTCCCCGCTGCTTTTCAATTTCCATCCAGTCGGAAACCGCATGTTTCTGAGCCTTTCGGGATTTTACGGAGCCGGCTAAACGGATCGCCCCTCCATACAGAAGAAACTTCTCCGTTAACGTGGTTTTTCCCGCATCGGGATGGGAAATGATTGCAAAGGTCCTTCGTTTGTTGATCTCATTAATAAAATTTTTATCCATTATAACAACTCCAATAGTAAATTACCCTCTAGGTTTTCAAATAATAACCATATTCTAACAGATGTAATGATATATCCAACAGACACGCTGATTTTTTAACGGGTACAGCGATATCCAATTGTTTTTATCGGCAATTTAGCGGGCCAGCAGTTCGATGGCGGTCTTGAAAATCTTATCCGCCGACAGTCCGTATTTCTCCAACAGTTCCTCAGGTTTCCCCGACTCTCCGAAGGTATCGTTTACTCCGATACGCTTTAGCGGTACCGGCCTGTTTTCCGATAACACTTCCGCTACAGCGGAGCCCAGTCCGCCAATGATGTTATGTTCCTCTGCGGTAATTATCAAGCCGGTTTCCTCGGCTGCTTTTATAATTAAATCACTGTCAATGGGTTTGATTGTATGCAGGTTTAATACCCTCGCCTCAACCCCGTTATCTTCCAAACTCTTTGCCGCTTTTAGGGCTTCGTGGACCATCAGTCCCGTGGCAATAATGGTAATATCCGCCCCTTCTTTTAGCGTAACCCCTTTTCCGATTTCGAATTCGTAGTTTTCCTGATCATTAATTACCGGTACCGCTAAGCGTCCCAGGCGCAAGTACACCGGACCCTGATAGTCGGCAATTTTTTTAACTGCCGCCATGGCCTCCACTCCGTCGGAGGGTACAATAACGGTCATATTGGGAATGGTCCGCATGCAGGCAATGTCTTCCAAAGCCTGATGGGAAGCGCCGTCTTCCCCTACGGTAATTCCCGCATGGGTGGCACAGATTTTAACGTTTAGCTGAGGATATCCGATGGAATTTCGAATGATCTCAAAGGCTCTTCCCGAAGCAAACATCGCGAAGGAACTGGCAAAGGGGATTTTTCCCGTAGTAGACAGTCCGGCAGCAAGGCCGATTAAGTTCTGTTCTGCCACTCCCGCATTGAAAAACCGTTCGGGATAGGTTTCCCCGAACTCTGCGGTTTTCGTTGATTTTGACAAATCCGCATCCAATACCACCACATTTTCATTTTCTTTTCCAAGTTCCACTAAGGCTTTTCCATATCCGTCTCTTGTTGCCATCATTTTACTCATGACTCATACCTCCCAGCTCATTCATTGCCTGATCCCGTTCTTCCTTATTCGGAGCTTTTCCGTGCCAGCCCGC
Source organism: Clostridiales bacterium (assembly GCA_007120165.1). Taxonomy (GTDB): domain Bacteria; phylum Bacillota; class Clostridia; order Peptostreptococcales; family T1SED10-28; genus Isachenkonia. The sequence continues at coordinate 72,101 of SKOH01000021.1, read as the reverse complement.
CTGATCTTCCATAAAGGAGACGCCTTTTCCTTTTATCGTCTCGGCAATGATTACTGTGGGCTTACCCTTGGTTTCCTTTGCTTTTTGAAGGGCATCCAAAATCTCACCGAAATCATGACCGGCGGCGGTCAGTACATTCCACCCGAAGGCTTTAAATTTATCGGTAATAGGATTTACTCCCATGACTTCTTCGTTGGGTCCGTCAATCTGCAGGCCGTTATGATCCACAAAGGCTGTCAGATTGTCCAGTTTATAATGGGGGGCTGCCATGGCTGCTTCCCAAACAATCCCTTCCTGCAATTCACCGTCTCCCAGCAGGGTAAAGACCCGACTGTCACTGTTATCGGTTTTCAGTCCCAAAGCCATTCCCACAGCGGTAGAAAATCCCTGACCGAGGGAACCGGTGGACATATCCACTCCGGGGATGTTTTTCATCTCCGGATGGCCCTGCAGCAGACTTCCGATTTTTCGAAGCTTCCATAGTTCACTCTTTGGAAAAAATCCCTTTTCTCCCAAGGCGGCGTACAGTACCGGCGCAGCATGTCCCTTAGACAGTACAAATCGGTCCCGCTGCTTCCAGGAAGGGTTCTTCTCATCCACATTCATTTCTTTAAAATAGAGTGCACTGAGGATTTCCACAGCGGACAGGGAGCCCCCGGGATGTCCGGATCCGGCTTTATAAAGCATTTCCACAATATCCCTGCGAAGGATCGTGGCCTTTTGTTCAAGTAATTCAAGTAATTCCTGATTCATAGTATTGATAACCTCCTAGTAGTTTGTTCTAGCTATATGTTTTGGTGCATGATTCATCTTTATTTTGGGGGCGTTACTGTTTGATTTCTTTAAAACCTTCTCCTAAAACCTCATGGATGGTACTGACCATCATAAAGGCTTTCGGATCCACCTCGTGGACAATCCGTTTTAACTTCGCCACCTGGGCCCGGTTTACCACACACAGCAGCACATCCCGGTTGTCTCCGGTATAAACCCCTCTTCCGGAAAGGGCGGTAACCCCCCGGTTCATTTCCTTGGTAATCTTTTTTCCCATCCCGTCGGGATCATTGGAAATAATATAAAAGGCTTTGGCATAGCTAAGTCCCTCAACAATAAAGTCGATCAGCTTTACCAGAATATACAGCGCAATAATGGAGTAAAGGGAAGTTTCAATTCTTCTTTCCACCAGCCCCGCAGCGGCCACCACAATAAGATCCAAAAGCATCATCATTTTAGCGGTACTGAGATTGGGAAAAAACTTATTGAGAATGGCCCCCCCAAGGTCGGTTCCTCCCGTGGTGCCTCCGTAGCGAAAGACAATTCCCAGGCCTACTCCGGAGATGACGCCGCCGTAAATTGCGGCCAGCAGCAAATCGTCGGTCACGGCAATGTCGCCGAAAAACACGTAGAAAAACCGGATAAATACCGACAGCATAATGGTTGCATAGGCGGTTTTCGCTCCGAAGGCTTTTCCGAGGATCATAATCCCTGCAATAAACAGCGGGATATTTACGGCCAGGTTGGTAAAATCAATGGGGATTCCAAAAATCTTTTGAATTAAAATGGCAAAACCCGTTACCCCGCCGGGGGCAATGGTGTTCGGCTCCAGGAAAAACACCAAAGAAAACGCCAGTAGTCCTGAGCCTACGGCGATGGCAAGATACTCTAACAGCAGACGATATTTTTTATTTTCGATCATAGTGTACGCTCCTTTCCACAAATTAAGACCTTATTCTCCCAATTGCTGTTTGAAAGAAGGAAAGGTCTTAGGTTACACTTTACGGTTTTATTGGTATATGTGGTACTGATCCGATACCAGTACAATGATGTTCGCTATGTAGTGAGCTCTACCTTGTAAATCTTTCCTTTCGTGAGCACTGCTGATTTTTAATAATCCGATAAGATCCCTAAGCTGATGGACAGTGCCCGGTTTACCTTCAACATCGTTCGCTCATCCAGAGTTCCGATTTTTTCTTCCAATCGTTTTTTATCAATCGTTCGAATCTGCTCCAGTAATATGACGGAATTTTTGGGAATCTTGTAATGGGTGGTATCCAGTTCCACATGGGTGGGTAACTTCCCTTTGTTGATCTTGGAAGTTATGGCCGCAACAATAACCGTAGGGCTGTATTTGTTACCGATGTTGTTTTGGATGATCAACACCGGTCTTACCCCACCTTGTTCCGAACCGATCACAGGACTCAGGTCTGCATAAAACATATCTCCTCTTTTAATTGCCACGGTTTAATCACTCTCCGATATCTTGCCTTCATAGTCTTCCAGCGAAGGCAAATCTATGCTCATACCCAGTTCTGCCAGGGCAGTATTAATGCTTGCCATTTCCTCGTACCCTTCTTTAAGTCGTAAAAGATTTTCACCGAAGCATTTTTCCTGTAGGTAGGAGCGAATAATTTTTGTTAAAAATTCACTTCGATCCAAATTCTCCATTTTTGCCAGGTGATCCGCTTCCTCAATAATTGATGAAGGCAAATGCACGATAATTTTCTCCGAATTGGCCATACTGCACCTCCAGTCATAAGTATTAGGCTACCTTCTATTATATCTCACTTAAGATTGTCGTGTCAACAAGTGATCGGTAATTGTTCTCACGTCCCCCCCGCTTACATATACCCGGGGTACTCTTCTGCTGATCATACAAACAATTTCGTAATTGATGGTACCCAGTAACGCCGCCAGATCATCGGCGGTATTGGGATCTTCATCCCGACTGCTGATTACCGTTACCGTATCTCCGATGGAAGCGCTGATCCCGGTGATGTCAATCATCGACTGATCCATGCAGATTCTTCCCACTACCGGATAGGGACTGCCATCGACCATCACCTTCGCTTTGCCGGTAAGGAGCCGGGTAAATCCATCGGCATATCCCACCGGCAGGGTGGCAATGGTACGCTTGTCCTGGGTCCGGTAGGTCAGTCCGTAGCTTACGCCCCGTCCTTTTTCAAGGTCCTTTACCAAAGAGATTCGTGCCTTTAATTCCAGGACTTTTTTTAATTTTATCCGCTGATGGTCCACCTCTTCGGAAGGATAAAAACCGTAAAGCATCAGCCCCGCCCGGACCATATCCAGGTTCATCTCCGGCAGGTCAATGATAGCAGCGGAACTTGATACGTGTTTAATCGGTATATGATAGCCTTCCCTCTCCAGCTTTTTTACTAGGGTTTGGAATTTTTCAAACTGCTGGCAGGTGACCTCTTTATTTTCATCATCGGCCATGGCAAAGTGGGTAAAGATTCCCTCCACTTCGAGACCCTCCATGGGGATGATGTCTTTAATCTTTTCCAGGTCCTGATCATGGGTTTGAAAACCGAGACGGGACATGCCCGTGTCCACTTTAATATGAACCGTCATTGTTTTATCCTGCTCCAGAGCCTTTTTATTAAAGAACGCTGCCTGTTCATAGGTATATACGGCTTGGATGATGTTGTTTTTCAGTATGCTTTCCCACTGTTCATCGGGGGTGTAACCCATTACCATTACCGGGATTTCCACTCCGGATCGCCGCAGTTCCATGGCTTCGGTAAGGGTGGCAACCCCAAAGCGGTCAGCGCCTGCCTGGACAAGCGTCTTTGCGATCTCCACCGCCCCGTGTCCATAACCGTCTGCTTTGATCACGGCGCAGGCTAATGTGTCTTTTCCGATACTGTCCTTTACTTCTTTCATATTATGGGCTAAATGGTCTAAATTAATCTCCGCCCATACGGGACGAAGGGTGTTTTTATTCATCATAGGATCCTCCTTTACTGATTACGGCCTGGGCTACGGCGTCCTTTTTACTATGGGAAATACTGATCCACACCTCGGTGCCTCCGATAATTCCCAGTTGTTCCTTGGCTTTATTATGAAGACTTACAAAGGGTCGATTCAAATCGTCCTTTTGAATTTCAATGTCCCGCCAGGAAAAGCCCCTAAAACCCGTCCCCAAGGCTTTACTTACCGCTTCCTTTGCCGCAAAGTAACCGGCATAGGAGGCCATCGGCTTACGATTCCCTTTCAGAAACGAAATTTCTTCTTCGGTAAAAATCCGGTCGATAAACCTCGGATTTTTCTTCAGGGCCTGTTCAATCCGATCAATTTCAATAATATCAATACCGACTCCTTTTATCATCCTCCGGCTCCTTTCCGATTAAATCCCGAATACCACCAGCATTCCCAGGATCGCCGTTAATAAGACTGCATAAATGACCACGTCGCCGAAAATAATCCGCTTCTCATAGTGCTGCACACAAAAGTCGGGAAACTTTTCGCAAACCGTGGTAACGGGTTTATAAATAAATCGTTCTGCATTAACCCATTTCGGCAGGGGCAGACTGAACAAGTGAAATTTCACACCGGCCACAAATAGTCCAAAACCGAGAATGTAGACGCCAAGAAAATCAACGATTTCATCGGCTCCAAAAAACCGGAGTCCCACCAGATAGTTTTGAATAAATTCGGGACTGAAGGTAAAACTGCGGGCCGCAGGAATCAGGTACCCTTCAAAAAACCAGGAGGGATTGAGGCCAATGCCCACCACAAACACCGCGAGAATACCCATGGCCGCATTCATACGATAATGGTCTCCCTCGATTTTCTCATATTTCGGCGAAAGATCTCCGAGGAAAATATAGCCGAAAAACTTCAAAAAGGAACAAACGGTACCGGCACTGACCATCACGAACAGCAGCTCCGCGTAGCGATAAGCATCATGTCCGTAATAATAGGCCTCGTCAATGGCATGGTGAAGTACCGACTTGCTGATAAAGCCGTTAAAACCGGGCATTCCGGTAATACCGAACACCGCAATCAAACAAAGAATCGCAGTCAGGGGCATCTTTTTCCAAAGCCCCCCCAACTTGTACATATCCCATTCCTTTGTACGCATATACACAAGACCGGCCACCATAAATAGAATGACCTTAAAAAAGGCATGATTGATCATATGAAAGATGGCTCCGGTAAAGCCCATGGCCCCGTCAAAACCCAAATATCCCGCCACGCCGATTCCCATGATCATATAACCCATCTGACTTACACTGTGGTAGGCCAGCATCCGCTTCATATTGCCCTGCTGCAGCGCCATAAACACCCCCACCACCATGGTGATAATTCCGAGCCAAATCACAACGGCACCGATATTTCGGGATACCTGCCAAAGCAGATCCACCGCACTGAGCCGGGAGCTGTCGGTTACCGAAAATACCACCGAGACCACACGAATAATTCCGTAGGCTCCGATTTTGATCAGAATTCCTGAAGAAAGGGCAACCACCGAGATCGGCCCCCCTGCATAAACCTTCGGCATCCAGAAATGAAAGGGAACCATTCCGGCTTTGATACCGAATCCTCCGATCAGGAAGGCGGCAATAATGTATTTCACTGATCCCATTTCACTGAATTGTACGGCCATGGCGCTCCACTCAAAGGTTCCGGTATAGGCCGAGAGCATTAATATCCCACTGAGGATTGAAAGTCCTCCGATGATTCCCATATAAATATAAACCTTTCCCGCTTCCAGCTGGTCATCTCCCCGGTGATACACCATTAAGGCGTAGGAGATAAAGGTCATGGCCTCAAAAAACAGGAAGAAGCTCAGCAGATCCCCGGCCAAAAGGGTACCCACTATGGCAAAGTACGTCAGGGTATAGAAAACGTAGTTAATGTCCTCTAAACTGTAGATTCCAAGAGCTAACCAGATAATTCCCGTTAAGATGATAAAGGCATAGTTGAGCATATCAATACGAAGGATTGCCCCCATGCCGAAGATGTTGCCGATTTCGTAGACCACCGGAGCCCGCTGGACTTCGTCAAAAATCAAAATCATAAATACCGTGGTTAAGAATACAAAGCCCTTTACCACATTTCGACGGACTCTACGGTCTTTATCGCCGATTGATGGAATTACCAGTAATTCCAGAATAATAAAAAGGATCACTGACGCAGGCATCCATATTTGAATGATTCCTCTAGAAATATCCAATATTTCTCATCCTCTCTTATGAAAAAGCTCCCGCTCCCTTACCAGAAGGATCAGCAAGAGCTCTCAGATTATATGATTCGGGTCAGTATAATCAGTGCGACGGTTAAAATTATGGTATATATTATAACATCTTCCTTAATGATTGTCATTTCATAGCGGTCAGTGATTTTGATCGCGTTTTTGTAAACGAGATTATAAATCGGACGGTACAACGTAGCCTCGACGTCCATCCAGCTGGGCATGCTTAAATGGAATAAATGAAAGCGGCTTCCGATCAGGAATATTCCAATGCCGAACAGATAGATCCAAAACATAATCGAGATGTCGCCGTAGTTAAAGTAGTTCATATCCACCAGGTAGTTGTTGATAAAATAAGGGTCGTAAACAAACTGCTCCGCTGCGGGGATTAAAAAGGTGTTTAAGAAATAATTCGGTGCCTGTCCGATGGCCACAATTAAAATCGCAAGTCCCGCCATGGCCATATCCATCATTCCGTTGTCCCCTTCAATATTTTTATACTTTTCCGGGGTTTCCCCTAAAAATACGTAGCCGAAAAGCTTAATAAACGAACAAACCGTACCGGCACTGACGATGGTAAACATCACTTCTGCATAGCGAAAGGAGTAGTGACCGTACTCAAAGGCTTCGATAATCGCATGGTGCAGCATGGATTTGCTGGCAAAGCCGTTAAAACCCGGCATACCGGTAATTCCCAGGGCCGCAATAAGGCATACCAGGGCGGTAAAGGGCATTTTCCGCCAAAGCCCCCCAAGCTTATACATATCCTGTTCCTTTGTTCTAAGATAAACGAGGCCCGCCACCATAAACAGCAGTCCTTTAAAAAGAGCGTGGTTTACAATATGGAAAACGGCTCCGGTAAAGCCCATGGCTCCGTAATCCCCAAGATACGCTGCCACCCCGATTCCCATAACAATGTATCCCATCTGAGAGATCGAATGATAGGCGAGCATTTTTTTCATATGGGATTGCTGAAGGGCCATGAACACCCCAACGGTCATCGTAGCAATGCCTACCCAGATAATCACTGCCCCCAGATTTTCCGAAACCTGCCACAGGGTCGGGTCCAGTTCCGTTAATACCGTAAGATCGGGAATAAAGAAACTGGTAATAATTCGAAGCAGTCCGAAGGCCCCAACTTTAATAAGAATTCCGGAAAGAAGGGCACTTGCCGGAGTGGGGGCTACGGGATGGGCCTTTGGCAACCAGATGTGAAGCGGGAGCATGCCCGCCTTCACCCCGAATCCCAGCACAAAAAACATCGTGATCAGGTACTTCATCCAGCCGAGTTCGTTAAGTTCCGAAGCTAAGGGTACAAATTCCAAGGTTCCGGTATAAACATACAAAAGAACAATTCCTAATAGAATACTCAGACCCCCGGCAACCCCCATGTAAATGTAGTTGTTTCCCGCAAGCATGGATTCCTTCGACTGGTTGTGAGCCACCAGCATATAGGAGGTCAGGGTCATCATCTCAAAGAATAGAAACATGGTTAAAATATCCCCGGCAAAAATGGTTCCAAGTATACCCCCAAAGGTCACCGCCATCCACAGGGAAAAACGGTTCCGGTGCCGCTCGATTTTCATATAATCCCGGGTGTAAATGGTAACCATCAGCCAAAGAACGCCAGCGGTCATGGCCATTATAAACCCGAGCATATCCACGGTAAAATGCAGGCCCACGCCGAAAACACCGGGAATATAGTAATTAATACTCCCTTCGGCTACCTGGGGATACATGGCCAAAATGATTAAAAACGTCACAAATGTGGAATTTACCACGGTGGAGTCCCGAAGAACCTCTGATCTTTTGCCGATGTAAGCCTCAATGGGCCCTCCCAGCAACGGAATCAGTATAGCAATAAAGGGCAGGTAGGGCAGATTATTAATGACGTTGACAAAGCCCTCGGCGATGGTAAATTTCGGTGCGAAAAACCCGCTTCCCTCTACCCCGGTTCCCGTCTCCATGGTCATAAATATAAACAGTCCGACCAAAAAAACGGTCAGAATAAATACCAGTATACAATTCACACAAAAAGAATCCAGGCTCCCGATGATTCTTTGGAAAAAACCCTCTTTTTTCTTTCCATCCAAGTCTTTCAATGTTTCTCCTCCTCTAAATTACAAGAACGTGGGAACGGCCCGCTCAATAATATTCATAAGAATTTGAGGGAATATCCCGACTAAAATAATAAAACCTGCGATGATGATCATCGGCATGGTCATGGTTCTTGGTATCCCATCCCGGGTCATTTCTTCGCTACCGTCTTCTCTAGGCTTTAAAAAGGCCGAAACAATGATGGGAAGATAGTAAACTGCATTTAAAAAGCTGCTCAAAAGTATTACCACGAGATAAAAGGGCTGATTCGCTTCCAGGACTGCCAGCGCTAAATACCACTTGCTCATAAAACCGCTCATCCCGGGAATGCCGATCATCCCCAGGGCGGCGATGCTGAAGACGACCATCGTTATCGGCATTTCATAACCTATCCCCGACAGATCACTGATTTTTCGTTTGTCAGTTTTATAAATAACCGCTCCTGCACTAAGAAACAGTGCAGATTTCATCAATCCGTGGGAGACCACATGAAACAGGGAAACCCCAATACCTGCGGAGGTTGCCAAACCGATTCCGAGGAAAATATAACCGAGCTGTGCCACACTGGAGTAAGCAAGCATCCGTTTAATATCTTTTTGTCCAATGGCAAATATGGAACCCATCACCATACCCACCGCTGCAAAATAAGCAATATAATTGTGAAGCCCCAAATTTACGATGATAATTTCTGTACCGATTAATCGAAAAAGTATTTTCATTGTCACAAAAATATAAACCTTTACCACCAGACCGGAAAGCAGGGCGCTGGAAGGTGTCGGTGCACTGGAATGGGCATCGGGAAGCCAGGTATGCATCGGAAACACCGCTGCTTTGATTCCCAGACCGGCAGCCATAAAGCCCAGGGCCAGTAAAATATTGGTGGGATAGAGTTCCCAGGCTACCGGTATCTGATTGGCCATTTCGGTAATATTTAAATAACCGGTGCCCATATATAAAAGGGCTACCCCGAATAAAAAGGAAATGGAGGCAAGGGTATTAAGCATCAAATACTTAAAGGCTGCCATAAAATTTTCCTTTTTCCGTTTGATGGAAATAATGGCACAGGAAGTCATGGCCAGGATCTCCATAAATACATATGTATTAAACAGGTCATTTGTAAAGGTGATCCCCACCATTCCCACCAAAAGAAGAAATATTAAGCTGTAATATACCGGTATTTGTTTTGGCAGTATTTCGTGTTCAATGTCCCGAAGGGAGTAAACTACCACCAGGGTGGACATTAATAGAATAAAAAATACCATCATCGTGGAAAAAGCATCGATACTGAACTGTATGCCTATGGTAGGGCTCCAGTTTCCCACATTATACATATAAGAACCTTGGGTCATTACCTGAAAAAGCAGATATCCGCTGATGGATAGACTGACAATCAGAACCCCAAGGATAAAATTTGTGCCTCTTTGGTTAAACCTTTTCATTAACAAAGGGGTCAGAACCGCTCCTAACAGGAGTACAAACAATATGATTAACGGAAACTGCATGTAGTCCATTTTCTAGTCCCCCCTCATTTCTAAGATTTCATCAAGCTCTACGGTGCCGTACACCTCATAAATTTTAATGATCAAACTAAGGGCATAGGCTGTGATGCTGACGGCAACCACAATCCCTGTAAGAATCATTGCGGTGGGCAGAGGATTTACATAGGCTTCGGTAATGGGTTCTTTTACCGAGCTTAGAATCGGAGCGTTTCCTCCGGAGACGTACCCTATGGAAACCATAAACAAAAAAACGGCGGTCTCCATGATATTAAGACCGATTACTTTTTTTAGTAAATTCGGATGGGTTAAAACAGTATAAAGGCCGATCACAAATAAAGTGGCGGCTCCAAAATAATTGATTCGATCCATAATGATTTCTAAAAACTCCATATTAATGATCCTCCTTAATAAACACATGAAAAAGACTGATCAGGGTTACGGCTACTTTAAAAGCAATCCCCATGTTTACCAGAGAGAGCATTTCCACCTGTACCTCCGCACCATATGGGATTTGATAGGCTCCGGGTTCTCTGAGCTGTAATACATCATAGCCCATGAAAACAACCACAAAGGCCATTAACACAAAACAAAGCAGAACCTCCCGCTTTAATTTCCCAATACGGTTGGGGACTTTTTTCTCCGCTTTGGCGAGACCGAATACAATGGTATACAAAACAATTGCAGAACCCATTATGGCACCTCCGGCAAAACTGCCGCCCGGGGAGGCGCTGGCGTTTAAAATAATATACATGCCGTACAAATAAATAAACGGGGTAACAATGCGTATAATGGTTTTTACTATTAGATCATCCATGTCAGCGTGCTCCTTTTACTCTTCTTTAATACTTTTTTTGATTTCATTTCCCCTCAGTACCGATATTACCGCAACAATGGAGGTAAACAGTACGCCGGCTTCCAACAGGGTATCAATCCCTCGATAATATTTTAACACAGCGGTTACCGTATTCGGGGTTTTCGTATCATCAATGGCATTTTCAATATAGTACTCTCCCACTTCATTTTGACTGGGATTATTCGGATCACCAATGGCTGGAAGTTCCAGTACACTGACAAACATAATTGCCAACAGGCCTACAAACATTAACGGGATAAAAAACTTTCTCATTTTTCCACCCTCCTTATCCTTGAAACCGTTGCAATCAGTAAAATAGTTGTTACCCCGGCCCCAATGGCGGCTTCCGTCAGAGCGATATCCGGGGCCATCAGCACAAGCCATAAAATAGCCATTACCAAGCTGTATGAGGCAAAAATGATAATGGCACTAAGTAAGTCCTTGGTTCGCTCAACGGCCAGGGCGCAAACGATCAGGAACAGTATTAAAATAATATTTAGAATTTCCATATGATCCTCTCCTTATGATCCTTTCCGACATCTCTTATTACGGGGAGTTACTGCCGGGCTTCCTCTTTTTTTTCACTGTGGTATTTAGCCTTTGCAATAATATGGGCTGCGGTAGGGTTGGTGATCCAGATAAAGGCAATGACAATAATGCTTTTAATACTGATCACACTGAAACCGCTGTACACAGCAATCGCCAGCAGGGCAAGTCCTGCGCCTAAGGTATCACATTTGGTACTGGCATGCATTCTGGTATAGGTATCAGGCATTCGAAGCAGCCCTAAGGTTCCTACGGCAAAAAAGAAAGCACTGCTTAATAGTAATATGAGTATAATAGCGTTTACAATCATGATTTCCTCTCCTTAATAAAGCTTTCCTTTTTCTAAGTATTTGTATACGGCAATGGTTGCGATAAAACCCATCATGGCATAAACCAGCGCCACATCAATGAAGCTTTCCTGACCGGTTTGTATGGCTAAGAAAGCAATCAGTACTGCGATTTTGGTGGAAATCACATCAATGGCCACCACCCGATCCGCCGCCGTGGGGCCTGCATAGGCACGATACAGACAGACAAACATCGTGACGCCCAGGAAAATAATAAAGCTTAAAAATACCATCTCCATCATTTTACTCCGCCTCCAGTTTTCTAACAAATTCTTCAATAATACTGTCTTCCAGTCCTTCTGCCGCTTCCGTGGTTAGGGCATGCACAAGAAAACCTTCCTCGTCGATATCTACCGTCAGGGTTCCCGGGGTTAAGGTTACGGAATTCCCAAAGATCACTTTGTCAAAATCCTTTTCAAAGGTTTTGTGGATTTTTACAAAGGTAGGAGAAATCGGCAAAGAAGGAGAAAGAACGATTTTTGCCACCTGCCAGTTGGATTTTAAAATTTCAATCAGCATAATAAAAATGAACTTTACAAAAATCAGGATTTTTCCGGGATTATAAAGAGTGGTTTCCTCGGGAGTGAATAATAATTTCTTCGAATACAGCATAATCAGACCCACGGCGCCTGCACCGATCAGTGCAATTTCCAAGGTGAAGCGCTGGGATAAAATAATCCAGAATAAAAAAAGAAGAATAAAATAATAGCTATAGGTTTTAAATTGATTTTTCATTGTGCCACCTCTTAGTCCTGTTCTATAAGATTGTATAAAACCCTTCTATATAAAGTAATTCAAGGGTTTCCTTTCATGTCATATTCTATTGTACTCCTATTGGTTTTGAATTTCAATATGAAAAGGGGGAAAAGAAGAAAATTTCTCTATTTCCCCTTTATCCATCCTTCCTGTTAATTGAATAACCCTCTATTCCAAGGTCTGTCCAGGGGACATTGAATAGAGGGTTTCATGGATTAATTTCAGAGGATATTTTTACTTTTATTTTACTTAAAAACGGTTTTTATCTTTTCGGTTATCGCATACGGGGAGCTACCGCCGCTTCCTTTGATTTTTTTTCCTTTTTAATCAGCACCCTGTAGGTTTTTTTTATTCCGATCCAGCTGAAACAGGATAAAGCGGCCATGGCTCCCAGTCGTCCCCCTACACCGATATAGGTAGGGGCACCCAAAATAAAAACCACTCCCACAATAAGCCCTACGGCTGCCATTTCCAGTAGATTCGGCACATTTTTTCCCGCTACCATTCCCGCATAGGATGCGGTGGTGGCGGCAACAGCCAAAGCCGCTCCATTTTCAAAGAAATGGGGGAGAAACAGCCCGGCCAGCAACGTTACGATGGCAGAGCCGAATACGGCCCCTTTTCCAATATTTACACTGATGGAATACGTAAGCACGCCTGCTAAGACCGTAGTGATAATAATGGCCAGATTTTCCATTTTATTTCCTCCTATCCAAAGATGCTCATAATAAATCGACTGATGTGTACAGAGAATGCGGCGGTGGTACCGCCTTTTCCACCGATCCCGGCGTAAATTTCCGCCGTCAGGATGATTACAATCCCCACCACCACTCCTGCTAAAGCCGCGGAGCCCAGCGTCGGAAGCACATTGGTTGCGGACATTCCCACGAAGGAGGCCGTATAGGTTGCTCCAGCTAAGGCCGGGGCTAATAAAACCCCCGCCAGCACCCCTACAATACCGTTGGCAATAACCGCGGAGTAACCCATTTCATGTTGTATATACCAAGTGATCACTGCACCGAAAAAAGCGCAGAGAAACGTAAAAATCTTATTTTTTTGAAACACTGGAGTCCCTCCTTATTTTTTTAAATCCTTATAATGGTCGGTTAAGCCTACGGCAAACAGAACTGTGATAACCCCCAACAAACCAATTCCTATGGGATTGGAATTCTCCATTATTGAGAGGAGGATCAATGCCGCACCGGTTAACACGAAGCAAATAAAGCCGATCATCTTTCTTGTCATTTACAGCCCTCCTAACTCATTTAATAACATTTATTCTATAGTCTATTTTAGTTTCCTGTCAAATGTTTGTCAATCTTTTTAACCCATTAAATTTTAAAGCTCTTTATTCCCAATAAGGGGAAGATCTCCTCCCCATCTCCCTTCTTATCTTTTTTTCGGGAACCTAATAAAAAAAAACCCCTAAGGCGGACGCCTCCGGGGATATATTCAATCTTTTTTTAAGCGGAATAGGAGCGGATAATATCCCTTCGGCTAATGATTCCTACCAGTCGTTCGTCTTTTACGACGGGAACCCTGTTGATTTTCTCTTTGGTCATGATGGTGGCTACGTCCTCCACGGTTTGATCCTCTCTTACCGTAATTACATCCGTGGTCATTACATCCTCCACCCGGTAGCCGACCATTTTTTTCAGCTGCTTTTCAATGGTTTTCGTACTCTCTAAGAAAACATACCCGTCCAGGATACTAAAAAAAGTAGGGATTTTGAGTTTCTTACTGCGGTAAATCAAATCTCCTTCGGTCACGATGCCGATTACATGATTGTCATCGTCCACCACGGGTACACCGCTAATATTTTTTTCCATTAGTATTTTGATCACATTTTCCACTAAATCCTGACTCTTTACAGCAATGACGTCCCTGGTCATAATATCCTTGGCTAACATCGGCCTCTCCTCCTTGGTAAACTTATATATTGTTATTTACCCTGATACCTCACTATTAACCAGGTCCTTTGCAGTTTCCAGATAAAGGCGAAGATAAAAGACCAGCAGGGTCACCGTTGCAATGCTGGGAATGATATTGATCAAGAGCGTTCCCAGATAGGCAATGTCTCCCAGCAGCATATCCACAAACATATTGGAAATCCACGCGATAATCCGGACGGTCAAAACCCCGGCTAAAAGGGGCCAAAAACAGACTCTGCTCTTCCTGAAGGCTTCCTTTAATCCGTCCAGGACGCCCACGCCTCCTAGTATCATTGCGGGAAACCATAACTTCAGTATCAGATGCAGCACCGTCCCTCCGATGAGGATGACAAAGGCTAACAGCAGTACGATTAAAAGCGCCATCCCTTCGTCGACCAGGGAACCCAAAAAAGCTCCGGCGATCAACAGGATCATGCTTATTAAAAATACGAAGATCCATAGGGCAAGCTTACTGATCCGGTATAAAAAATATTTTACAAAATACTTTCCGGCAGCGGGAAACACATCAGAAAAACCGGTTTTCTCTTTACTGACCAGCTGCTTTTTTATCATACCAAAGGTGGCGGGTACAGCGATAAAATTCAGGATGAGTCCTAATACCCCCACAAAGATACTGGCCATAATATAGCCTCTATTGACTTGAAAAAACTCCCGGGCAACCGCTCCGTAGTTCTCCAGCACATACTGGGTTTCCCCGATTTCTTCTACGGACAGCATATTGATCAGTTCACCGGACATTTCTGAAAAAATATAGATGCTTAACAACGCGGGGATTACCCGGGTTAAAAAAATAGGCACCACCAGTATCCAATTGTTCCATAGGGTTTGAAAGGATTTTCTTACCTGTTCCACTACACTGTTCCTCCTTTATCCGCGGCTTATGTTTTCATTATAGTAAAGAATACCTTATTTGTCATTAACTACTTTGGGTATAGGAAGAAGGAAAGGATATAGTAAGCAGCAATCAAATTCTAAAGTGAGGTGTAAAGGATGAAGCATTTGAAAAATTATATCAATGGCGCTTGGGTTGCGGGAACGTCTGACCCTTTAGTGGTGCACAATCCCGCCACAGGGGAAATCATCGCGTCGGTTCCGAAAATTTCAACGGAAGGAGTAAGCGCCGCTGTGGAAGATGCAGACCGGGCATTTCGCTTATGGTCCAAGGAAACCGCAGACACCCGCTCCAAATATTTACGGCGTCTTTATGAATTGATACTGGAAAATGAACAGGAACTAGCCACAACCATTACTTTAGAGCAAGGAAAGCCGTTAAAGGAAGCCCTTGGTGAAATACGTTACGGCGCAAGTTTTGTGGCGTGGTACAGCGAAGAAGCCAAACGGATATCCGGCGAGATCATTCCCGCTTCGGATAAAAACAAACGGATTATGGTACTGAAACAACCGATTGGGGTGGTGGCAGCCATTACTCCCTGGAATTTTCCCTTTGCCATGATTACACGAAAAATTGCCCCGGCCTTAGCCGCAGGATGCACTGTGATCGTTAAACCTGCCAGTCAAACCCCCATCAGCGCCATTAAAATTATGGAGCTTGTGGAAAAGGCGGGTTTCCCCAAGGGGGTGGTAAACCTGGTAACAGGAGAGGCTTCTTCCATTGGAAAGGCCTTACTCGGAAATAAAAAGGTTAAAAAAATCACTTTTACCGGATCCACCGAGGTGGGCAAGGAACTTTACCGGAACTCCGCGGATCATGTAAAGCGGATTTCTCTGGAACTGGGTGGCCATGCACCCTTCATCGTCTTTGATGATGGGGACTTACAGGAAAGTATTAATGGAGCCCTCTCCTCAAAGTTTCGAAACTGCGGTCAGGCCTGCATTTCCTCGAATCGGTTCTACGTCCACGAAAATATCCTCCCCCGGTTTGTTAAGGGTCTGATTCATAAGTTAAAGAGTTTACGACAAGGAAACGGGCTGACCTCCGATACGGATCTCGGCCCGCTGATTGACCGAAAAGCCTATCAAAAAGTGGAGGAACATGTATCCGATGCCCTGTCCAAAGGGGCTAAGCTGGAATACCAGGGAGAGGCTCCGAAAATAGACGGCGATTCGAAATCCGGCTATTACTACCCTCCTACCATCCTATCCGGTATCCAGCCCCATATGAAAATTTACAGCGAAGAAACCTTCGGCCCGGTGATTCCGATTATGGCCTTTACCGAAGAGGGAGATGTGGTTTCCATGGCCAATGACAGTGACTACGGATTGGCGGCATATCTTTACACCCGGGATCTATCCCGGGGAGTAAGAGTATCCGAAGCGCTGGAGTACGGCATCGTCGGTCTTAATGACGGCGCCCCCTCCGCGGCTCAGGCACCCTTCGGCGGTTTTAAGGAAAGCGGAATCGGGAGGGAAGGCGGCCACTTCGGCATCGAACCCTTCTTAGAGACGAAATACATCTCCATCGGCTTGTAGCCCAATTTTATAAAAGAATCCGTCCCATTTGATTAAAAAAACCCCCTCCGGGTATCAATGAAAAGGATTATCAAAATAATAAGGAGGAATAAATTATGTCCAAAGAAAAAATTACTGTGAATGGAAATCCAATGACCCTTGTAGGCGAGGAGTTAAAAGTCGGGGACCAGGCGCCGGATTTTACTGCTCTTACAACGGAACTGAAACCCTTTGGTCTAAAGGACATGGAGGGTAAAAATAAACTGATCAGCATCATGACCTCCATTGATACGGGAGTTTGTGAACTGCAGGGAATACGTTTTAACGATGAGGCAAAAAATTTAAAAAACACCGTTACCGTAACCATCACCATGGACCTTCCCTTTGCTCTTAGCCGTTACTGCGCCAATAAAGATATTGACAATGCCATTACCCTTTCGGATCACAAAGATGCTTCCTTTGGAAAAAATTACGGTTTTTTAATCGAGGAGCTTCGTCTGTTGAATCGGGGAATAGTCATTCTCGATAAAGACAACAAGGTGCAATACGTGGAACATGTTAAGGAAAACTCCAACCACCCGGATTATGATAAGGCGCTGGAAGTCATCAAATCCATGGATTCCTAGACCTTAGGCCTGTATCCGGCTGGTTTTTTCTGCCGGTGCTGATCGATAAAAGTGATTAAAAATGCCCCCGCTAAAAAACCCCCTAATCCAGAGGATTAGGGGGTTTTTATTAGCTATCGTTCGCTTAGTACATTCCCGATGGCCCATTTGGCCATGGTAAGTTTCACTTTGTCGGATCCAACTTCAATCACAACAATATCTTCTTTAACGGTTAGAATCTTTCCATGAATTCCACCGATGGTGGAAACATCGTCTCCAACCTTTAAGTTGCTTCGCATTTCCTTAACTTTCTTTTCTTTCTTTTGTTGAGGTCTGATGATTAAAAAATAAAAGATTGCCAAAAAACCCAACATCAACAGTATTCCAGAATATTGTTCCATGGTATTCCTCCTTTTCTTTTCTACTCTATAATTTTAAACCATTTCTAAGAAAATTAAAATGGTAAAATTCAGTTTTTTATGAATTTCTTTAAAAAAACTTAGATTACTTGAGCAGACGAAAACTTCGCATTTGAGTCCGCATCAGATAATGGGTGATCAATGTGGACAGTAAATCGGATATCGGAAAAGCCAGCCAGATGCCATCGGTGCCCATAAACAGCGGAAGGATTAAGGCTAAGGGAATCAAAATCAGCACCTGTCTCGCCAGGGACAGGATAATCGCCGGTCGGGCTTTCCCAATGGATTGAAACATCCCGGCTCCCACTATCTGATAGCCGATTACCGGCAGGACGAAAATATTGATACGAATGGCCCTTACCCCCTGTTCAATTAAGACCGGATCGTCATTAAAAAGCCCGATCATAAATCCGGGAATGGTCATTAAAATAAGGTAGGCCAGTGTTGCTATGGCTGTGGTTGCAATAATTGCCAGCTTCAGCGTCTCATGCACCCGAGGGTATTCCTTTGCACCGTAATTGTATCCGATGATCGGCTGCATACCTTGTACTATACCTAATAACGGCATTAAAGTAAAGGTTAATAATTTATTGATCGCCACAAAGACCGCCAGGGAGGTATCATCTCCATAGTAAGCCAGGGAATGATTCAAAATCACACTCATCAAGGTTCCCGCCGCCATTCGGGCAAAGGTGGAAGCACCGATTAGAAAAATCTCACGAATAATTTTCATATCCGGCCGCAGGTAGGCTTTTCGCACTTTCAGGCTGCTTTTTCCCCGAAGAAAGTAATACAATAGATAAACCGCAGCAAAGGACTGCGCCAGTACCGTAGCGAGGGCCGCACCCCGGATCCCCATATTCAGACCGAAGATAAACAACGGGTCCAAAATAATATTCAGTCCTGCGGAAATGATCATCGTAATCATGGCCACCCTGGCGTTTCCTTCGGCTCGAACAATATTGTTGCTTCCCATGGCAAACACAAAGATTACGGAACCCATAAGAATTACCTGTATGTACTCTAAGGCATAGGGCAAAGAGGCTTCCGTCGCGCCGAAGAGTTTTAAAATCGGGGTGGTAAAAAGAAGTCCCAGCATGGAGATTAACAGGCTTAAGAAAATCAGCAGAAAAAAGATGTTTCCCACCGTCTTCTCTGCGTGCCTGTGATCCCCTTTTCCAAGGCTTCTGGAAATGATGGAAGCCCCTCCCACCCCCACGGTTTGGGCAATGGACATGACCAGGATCTGTATCGGAAAGGCAATCTGAAGCCCGGCCATTCCCACAGTTCCCACGGCTCTGCCGACAAAAATAGCATCCACCAGACTGTACATCGACTGTACGGCCATTCCTACCATGGCCGGGGCAGACATTTTAATTAATAGGGTTTTAATTTTTTCATTGCCCAGCAGTTCGCTATGGGTCATCATAGTTATTCCCCCGGATTTTGCTTTTATTTCTCATTTTATACGGCTAACCTTGATAATATATCTTTTCATCCGTCCTTGTCAAATTCCATAGCTCGGCTAATTCCGTTGAAACAGGTATATATCATAAATCTGCTGGGATCTTATATAATTTTCATGAAATTTTTAAAAATTTAATTTTTTCCTTGGTAATTATTGAGAAAATTAGATAAAATAGAACAAAAGGTATAAACCGATGGAGGTTTCAGATAATGAAAAAAGAAATCATTTCCCAGTCCCATGATCGCAGTAAAGCATTTGGAATATATACGGAGCAAACCTTCAGTTCAAAAATCCTAAAGAACGAGGACCTGGAAAAAGTCCTGCAGGAAAACAAACAGCTGATCGCCTTATCGGAACCGATTATCAATAACCTTTACAACTTCGTGAAGGGTTCCGGTTTTTTTGGCATTCTCACCGATGTCCAGGGCTGTATTCTTAATATCATGGGAGATGAAAACGTATTGGAAGTCGCCTTTAATCTCGATATGGTACCAGGGGCGTACATGTCGGAAGAACATATCGGCACCAATGCCATGGGTACCGCCCTATGGGAAAAAAAGCCGGTACAGATTTCCGGAGAGGAGCACTTTGTGGAGGTTTATCATCGATGGACCTGCTCCGCAGCCCCCATTAACGATCCGAAGGGAAACATCATCGGCACGTTAAATCTCACGGGCTTCAGCAGCCTTGTACACTCCCACACCCTGGGCATGGTGGTTGCGGCGGTACAGTCCATCGAACTTGCTCTGAAACATCAACAGGTAAAGGATAAACTCCTTTGGTCCAGACAATATGCAGGTACGATCATCGACTCCATCCCCAAGGGTATTTTAACCATCAGCCCCCGGGGTTATATCAAAAGTATTAACCGGAAAGGACAAAACATCATCGGGGGGACCAGGGAAGAGCTGATCGGCCTTTCCGCGGAGGAGTTTTTCGTTGACTGGTCCAAGATCAGGACCGCCTTTTCCGGCCAGCAGTATCGTCTTAAATCCCGGACCTACATCCAGCATCATCATCAAAATAAGGAAATCTCATTAGAACTGTATCCTATTTTCGATGCTCAGGAAAACCGCACCGGTATGATCTGTATTTTTACCGAGGTTCCCAGGGTTACTCAAATGGAATCCTCGAAGTCCAATCACAAAATGTATACCTTTGATAAAATAATCGGACGGAACAAAAAATTTTTAAACACACTGGAGTATGCGAAACAGATTGCCAACAGTCCTTCTACTGTGTTGATCTCCGGAGAAAGCGGTACGGGAAAAGAGGTTTTTGCCCAGTCTCTCCATCGCGCCAGTGATCGGCAGGACGAGCCCTTTATTCCGCTGAACTGCGGAGCAATCCCTAAGGATTTGATCGAAGCCGAGCTCTTCGGCTATGAAGAGGGTGCCTTTACCGGGGCCCGTAAAGGCGGCAATAAAGGGAAGTTCGAACTTGCCCATAGAGGCACCCTGTTTTTGGATGAAATCGGGGAAATGCCGTTATTTATGCAAACCAATCTTCTAAGAGTTTTAGAGGACCGGGAGATTTATCGAATCGGCGGAGGGAAGAAGATCCCTGTGGATGTCCGTATCATCGCCGCCACTAACAAAGATTTAAAAGCGGAGGTGGAAAAGGGAAAGTTTCGTAAAGACCTCTTTTATCGGATTAATGTTCTTCCGTTGTCCTTAACCCCCCTTAGGGAAAGAAAGGATGATATTCCGTTGTTTATCGATTATTTCATGACTACGAAGGCTTTAAAACTGGGTAAGGAAACCTTTACCCTCTCCAGGGAAAAGTTGGAGGAAATGATTCATTACCACTGGCCGGGTAATATTCGGGAACTGGAGAATATGGTGGAGCAGCTGGTCAATTCCCAAAGTACGGCTCTGGAGTATGCCCGTCAAAATGGAATGATCCAAGAATTAAACAACCCGACAGAAGCCTCCCCCGCTGCCTTTACCCCTTCATCTGAGCCGGTTAAACCTCTAAATACCGTTGAAAAGGAACACATTGCCAAAGCTTTGGAGCATTATGATCATAACATTACCGCAGTGGCCAAGGCTCTCGGCTTAGGCAGAAATACGCTGTACCGAAAGCTTGAAAAGTATAAAATTTCCCATTAGCAGCATCCTTGAACAAAATTATCGGACCCTTTCGATTCTTATTCATGTCCTGTTCCATAATAGAGCATTGTTCTTTAATGGAACAGACCATGAATATTTTTTGTTCTTTTTCAGAACACTCCCTGGGTCCGGCAGGGCATAGATAATCATTTACTTCGTACTGAACTTCCTCTTTCATTAACAAAGGCCCGCCAGCAGAATAGTTTGAAAATTATAAGTTTTTGGCATGCTCCTTGCTATTAATACTATGAGCTGTAAAGATTTAATGATTTTACAACTACAAAGGAGGAATTTTTATGAAGGGTTATCGCGGTAAAATTTTAAGAATTAATCTTGATGACAGGAGTGTTGTAAAAGAAGATCTTAATATGGAATGGGCCAAGTCTTATATTGGGGGTCGCGGCCTGGGGACAAAATATTTTTATGAAGAAGTAGATCCTAAGGTAGATGCTTTCAGTAAAGAGAATAAAATTATTATGGCTACGGGACCATTAAGCGGAACCCCGACTCCAACCGGCGGACGCTATATGGTTATTACAAAATCTCCCCTTACTGATACGATCGCCTCTTCCAACTCCGGCGGACGCTGGGGGGCTGAATTAAAATTCTGCGGCTACGATATGGTCATTCTTGAAGGAAAGGCAGACAAACCCGTATATATCGATATTCGGGACGATGAAGTGGAAATCAAGGATGCCGCCCATCTTTGGGGACAAACCACCTCCAAAACCATGGAGTTGTTAGCGAAGGATGTTGGCGAAAAAGCAAAAATTCTTAATATCGGACCCGCCGGTGAAAAACTTTCCCGGATAGCCGCTGTTATGAATGATATGGACCGGGCAGCAGGTCGTTCCGGCGTTGGAGCGGTCATGGGTTCAAAAAATGTTAAGGCTATTACCGTAAAAGGCTCAAGCAAACCGGAAATCCATGATATGGCTCAATTAAAGCAAGTTGTAGCCGCTGCTAATAAGAGCATCAAAGAAAACGGCGTTACCGGCGAAGGACTGCCCACTTATGGAACCGCAGTATTAGTAAATATTATTAACGAAAATGGAGTATTCCCTACGAATAACTTCCAAACCTCCACCTTTGATAAAGCGGAGGAAATCAGTGGTGAAAACCTGGCTGAGAATTATCTGGTTAAGCGAACCGGCTGTTATGGATGTCCCATCGCCTGTGGTCGACACTGTAAAGTGGACGATCTGGAAGCCGGCGGACCGGAATATGAAACCATTTGGGGTTACGGCGCGGACTGTGGCGTCTCCAACCTGGGAAATATTATCAAGGCCAACTACTGGTGTAACGAAATGGGACTGGATACCATCTCCGCCTCTACCACCATTGCCGCCGCCATGGAACTATACCAAAGAGGCTTAATTACCGATCAGGATCTCGACGGAGTACCGTTGCAATTTGGTAATGACGACGCCATTATTGAGTGGACCAAGCGCATGGGTCTTCGAGAAGGCTTAGGGGATAAATTAGCGGAAGGTTCTTTCCGATTAGGCGAAGCGTATGGTGCATCGGATGTATCCATGAGCGTTAAAAAACAGGAACTTCCAGCGTACGACCCCCGGGGAATACAGGGTCAGGGACTCGCTTATGCAACTTCCAACCGCGGAGGCTGTCATGTACGGGCTTACTTGATTTCTCCTGAAATCCTTGGCCTACCGGAAAAACTGGATAAATTCTCCACAGAAGGAAAGCCTTTATGGGTTAAAATCTTCCAGGACTTAACGGCTTCCATTGACTCATTGGGACTTTGCCTGTTTACTTCCTTCGCCATGGGCGCTGGAGATTATGCGAATATGTATAACGCTGCAGTGGGTACAGACCACACTGACGAAACCATCTTAGAAGCTGGAGACCGTATATGGAACCTGGAAAGAATGTTCAATATGAAGTCCGGTTTAAAGAAAGAAGACGATACCTTGCCGAAACGTCTTTTAAAAGAAGCGATTCCCGATGGACCGGCTAAGGACAAAACCAGTTTACTGGATCAGATGCTTCCTGAATATTATGAGTTGCGGGGCTGGGACACCGATGGAGTGCCTACCGAAGATAAACTGAATAGTTTAAAAATCTAATGTAACCCGCCAATGGATTTTGACCGTTGATCCGTTTGACGGTCGGTCCATTTGAACTTCAATCCATTTAAGAAGGGCTTCTTCGAAGCTCTTCTTCTATTCTTATTAAAGGTTGGTATACTTTATACTATGTCGCAAGAAAGGGGGTTCAACCATGGATATACAAATAAAACTATTTGCCACGCTCCGGGAAGGCCGGGGGAAAATTGTAACAAAAGAATTTCCTCCCGCCGCCACCCCGAGGCAGGTGATTGAAACCTTGCAAATCTCCGAAGAGGATGTGGCCATCCTTTTGGTCAATGGACAGGACGGCAGTTTGGATCAGGAACTTCACGATCAGGATGTCTTATCGATTTTCCCGCCGGTGGGGGGCGGCTAAAGCCTTGAAAACTTCTCCGTTAAAGAAACCCTCTTGAACCGGTATTTTCGGCTCAAGAGGGTTTTCTTACCCATAATCTTCATCTCTTACGTTATCCTTCTCTCAATTAATCCCGGTTAGGGAGTCTCAGCACATCCCCCACCTGTAGGTTATTGATATCCTGAATATTGTTTAGCCGGATAATCTCATCCACCATGCTTCCATCATTGTAAAATCTTCGACTGATGGAAAATATCGTGTCTCCCCCCTGCACTGCATAGGTCTCATGGGTTTCTTCCGCTTCGGCGGTTTCCGGTGCCGCTGCCGCCGCTTCTTCTTCCGCCGCTTCTTCCGTTACCGCTGGTGTTGGTGTTTCTTCTTCCATATTTTCTTGATCACTGTCCGTCGCTTCTTCGGTACTCTCCTCATCCTCAACCGATTCTTCGCTCTCCGGCTCCTCCTCTTCCGCTGCACTTTCGTCTATGGCCGTCTCGTCACTGTCTTCTTCACCGGACTCCGGATCGTCTTTTATGGGCTCCTCTTCAGCATCTTCTTCTGAAGCGGCCAATGCTTCATCGGGTTCCTGGCCCGTTTCTTCGGCCTCGATATTGCTTATGGAACTGTCCAGTATTCGTTGTTCAAGACTGCGAATGGTGCCGAAAACAAAAGCCATAAGAATTACCCCAACCGCAAGCAGGGCCACCAGCAAAAACTTTGATCGGGTTCGCCAGGGGGTTTCGCCATCTTCTTCCTCTTCGTAATGTTCCTCGGTGAGGGACTCTTCCATAAGAGATTCTTCGGAAGCAGACATCTGTTCATCTGCTGCATCCCAATGGGCCGCCTCCCTAGGATTCCCGGTTTCCTCATTTAAGCCCTCCCCTTTCGTTTCCGGGATAAATGAATAATCCTGATTGTTCGGCTTTTTATTAAAAAACAACTGATTTTCCGCATACCGCTGCTCAAATATCAGGTGGCGCTGCTGATCTTCGGACAATTCCTTCTCACCGGCAGCTTCCTCGGTATCCCTTTCTTTTGTTGGCTTATTCTCTTTTCCGGGATCATCGGCTTCCTCTGAATTTTGGGAAGCAGCCCCATCCATATTTCTTCTCTCATCGGGTTTTCCTTTTTCCTCCGATTTTTCTTTTTCCTCCGGTGCCTGCTGTAAATCAGACTTTCGGTCTTTTTGCTTATCAGGCTCCGGGTCTTTCAGGGAATCGGAAGTTGGTTTGTAGACAAACGCCTGGCTATGATCTTTGTTCATGATCCCTTCCAACGCCTCCACATATACCAGCAGGGCTGTAAGATTTTTTTGACCAACTTTATTCAATAATTCCTTAATGAAGGCTTTGGTGCTCTCTTTTGTCGATAAGGAGGCAATTTGACTTAGTAATTCTTTCTCCATGGAGGGGTCGTAGGTTCCCTTAGACGTAAGTAAATAGCGGTCCTCTACATCGATGGAAAACTCCTCTGTGGTACGCAGGATTTTACTGATCGCCTGCTCAGAACCAATAAAAGCCTCTTCACTGCCGGAAGTAAGAGGCAGCTGGTGAATGCTTTTTTCTTTGATTTTGTAAATACCCTCTTCCCCTACGGAAAACCCGAAGGCTTTGTTCCCATCAATCACCAGCCCTACAACGGTAACTCCCAGGTCTTTATCCTGTTCAATATCCGTAAAGGATTCGATTTTTTTCCTGGCGCTTTCCAGCTCCTCGATTAACCGCTGTTTTTTCAAAGCAAAAGAAGAGGGACTGTTTTCTTCCAGATACAGATGATAACGGCTCAGGACTTCGATGGTAATAAAGGCTGCCTGTTCTCCTAAGGCTCCACGTTTAGTCCCGGAAGCAATCCCATATACGCTTTGTTTGTAATTATGGATAGCGGATTTGCTGGTGGAATCTTTTTGCTGATTCAAATCCATATACTGTCCGTTTAAATAAAATTTCTCTTCATTTTTACTGTAAAGATTTCCTTTGTGACTGGCTACGGATGCCTCAATTTTTACCTGTTCCTTCAAGTTCATCACCCTCTTCTTTTCTGTTATATAGGCTGTTTTACAAATTTAAAATTTCCTTGGCCAATTCATCGGCTTTATCATTGTAAAGATCCCCGGAATGGGCCTTAACCTTCTTGAATCGCACATCTATCCGTCCCCGGATCTTCTGCTGGTAGTAATTTTTATAGGCTTCGGTTCCGGCTTGCTTTGTTCTCCACTGTCCGGTACACCACATCTCAATACCGGAGTAATCATGATAAATCCATAATTCTTTAAATTTCCCCTGATTTTTCAGGGCAAAGGCCATCGCATACTGAGCGCCGAGCAGTTCTCCCGCTACGTTTCTCATTGATGCCAAATGGGGGGCATTTCCTTTTCTGGAAAACAAAAGCTCTTTTCCATTTAAAAGCAGGACCACGCCGCAGCTGTATTCCTTCGTTTTCCGGTTATAACTTCCGTCCACATAGGCTTTTAAAATATTTCGGTCCTTTATAGTATTATTCGACATTGGAGGGGTTTTTTCCTCTTCTAGTGAAATTTTTTTTGAATTTTTCTTTTTCGAATCCAAGGAGCTCTTAACTTCCGTTCCATAGACGTATGCCTTCGCCTCGGCTTCGGCAGCAAAACCTTTATATTCCGCTCCGGAGTATCCCTTAATCTGTTTTTCGCATTCCTGCCAGGTCTGATAGACCCCGGGAATTTTTCCATTTTTTACTCCGTATACTTTTTTCTTCGCCATATACTCACCTATCCTATTTTCTTTTCGGTCTTCATTGTCATGCCCTTTTACGTAATATTTCGCTGGATTATGGTCTCGGCAATCTTCAGTCCGTCCACCGCGGCGGAAATAATTCCGCCGGCGTAGCCAGCCCCTTCCCCTGCGGGATAAAGGCCCTTGATGCTGCTTTCATAATTCCCGTCCCGAAGGATTCGTATCGGTGAGGAGCTTCTCGTCTCCACTCCCGTTAACACTGCATCCCCATAGCCGAAACCCTGTAATTTGCGATCCAGCTGAGGCAGCCCTTCCTTCATGGTTTCCACCACATAGTCGGGAAGGGTCTGCTGAAGGTCCTCGAAAACGTATCCGGGCCGGTATGAAGGAATTACCTCTCCTAAAGCTCGGGTTTTTCGTCCCTTTAAAAAATCCTCCACCCGCTGGACCGGGGCATGGTAATTGCTGCCGCCCAGAATAAATGCTTTTTCTTCCCACTCCCGTTGATACTCCACTCCGGCTAAAGGATGCTCACTGCCGAAATCCTTCGGGTAAACACTGACCAGCAACGCACTGTTGGCATTTTCCTCGTCTCTTTTGTAGCGGCTCATGCCGTTGGTTACCAGTCGATTTTTCTCCGAGGCGGCCCCAATCACTTCTCCCCCGGGACACATACAAAAAGTGTAGAGCCCTCGACCGCTCTTTGCGTGATAAGACAGCTTATAATCCCCGGCCTTCAGCCTTGGATGGTTATAATATTTTCCGTACTGTACTTTATCGATTTTTTCCTGCAGATGTTCAATTCGAAGTCCGAGGGAAAAGGGCTTCTGTTCTAAGGGCACCCCGTTTTTATGGAGCATTAAAAAGGTGTCCCGGGCACTGTGGCCAAGGGCTAATACCACATGGTCCGACAGAATTTCCTCCCGGTCATTGATGATCACGCCGCGGATTTGTTCCTTCTCAATGATGATATCCGTTACCTGATGATCGAATAATACCGTACCCCCCAAAGACTTAATTCTCTCCCGAAGATTTTTTACCACCACCTCGAGGATATCGGTGCCCACATGGGGTTTATTCAAATAGCCGATCTCCGGTGGTGCTCCAGCCTCTATAAAGGCCTCCAGGACTTTTTTTACTCTGGGATCTTTAATTTGGGTGGTCAGCTTTCCATCAGAAAAGGTACCGGCCCCCCCCTCCCCAAACTGGACATTGGAGTTCTCCAGTAATATCCCTTTTTCCCAGAACCCATACACATCCTTGGTCCGCTGCTCCACGGGCATGCCCCGTTCCAGCAAAACCGGTTTCGCGCCGCTTTCGGCTAAGGAAAGGGCTGCAAGCAAGCCCGAGGGGCCGGAACCCACGACGATGGGCGGCTTGGTAAAAGCCTTGGGATCAATTTTTTGAACCTTCGGCTTGGTTTCCCCTTCTGTTATAATTTCCACATTTTTAAGATTCTTGCCTTGAAGTACGGCTTTTTCGTTGGATACCCGGACCAAAACCCGGTAAATAAAATGAATGGTATTTTTTCTCGCATCAATGGACTTTTTTTCAATGGTAAAACCCATAAGCTCTTCTTTTTTTATTTTTAACCGATGGAGAATCTCCTTCTCCAAATCCTGTTTCCTTTCAATGCTCAGTTTGATATTACTGATTTGAATCATTTCCTCACCTCTGTTTTCATCTTCCCTTCATTATACAATAGTTGTCCCGCAGATTCAGTAAAATCCCGGAATTTCTTTTTCTTTCCGATTATGATACAATGATATATTGCAAAAGATTGTACCGATATTCGTAAT
Organism: Clostridiales bacterium; assembly: GCA_007120165.1. Lineage (GTDB taxonomy): Bacteria > Bacillota > Clostridia > Peptostreptococcales > T1SED10-28 > Isachenkonia. The sequence goes on along the minus strand of SKOH01000021.1, from coordinate 44,098 downwards.
ATTAGTAAAACTTGCTGGAATTATGTGGAAGACCTTATATTGGAGGCTATATAAATGAATGAAGAATTTTTGCCCGTTACGGCGGAGGAGCTTTCCCAACGGGGTTGGGACAGTCTGGATTTTATCGTTGTTACGGGAGATGCCTATATTGACCATCCCTCCTTCGGCTCTGGGATTATCAGCCGATTACTGGAGGCAAAGGGTTACCGGGTGGGAGTCATTTCCCAGCCGGATTGGAAAAAAGACGAGGATTTTTTACGTCTTGGAAAACCGAATTACGGATTCCTAGTGACCGGGGGCAATGTGGATACCATGGTAAACCACTACTCCGTCAGTAAAAAACGACGGCGCAAGGATGTGTATAGTCCCGGAGGCAAGGCTTTTATGCGACCGGACCGGGCAAGCATTGTCTATACCAATCGACTGAAAGCCTTATTTAAAGACACTCCAATTATTCTCGGCGGCATTGAAGCCAGTCTTCGCCGTCTTGCCCACTATGACTACTGGGAAGATAAGGTCCGGCGTTCCATTTTGCTGGATTCCAAAGCGGATTTGATTGTGTACGGCATGGGAGAAAAACCCATCGTGGAAATTGCCGAAGGCCTGGAAGCGGGTATTTCGGTGGAGTACCTGCACTACATTCAAGGCACGGTCTTTAAGACCGGAAGCCTGGAAGACATACCGGACTACATTTTGCTTCCGAGTTATCAGGAAATAACGGAAAATAAAAAAGCCTATGCCAAAAGCTTTATGCTTCAGTACCGAAACACCGATAATCTCAACGGCGACGTATTAGTAGAGCCCTACGGCCATCAGTACGTCGTACAGAATCTGCCGGCGGACCCGATGGATAAAGAGGCCCTCGATAAAATTTACCGGCTGCCCTTTACCCGAAAAGCCCACCCCAGCTACGATGCTTTCGGAGGCGTTCCGGCCATTGAAGAGGTCCAGTACAGTATTACCAGTAATCGCGGTTGTTTCGGCGGTTGCAGTTTTTGCGCCCTGACCTTTCACCAGGGACGGAAAGTCCGCTCCCGAAGCCACGAAAGTGTGATGGAGGAAGCAAAAACCTTTTTGGATGATCCGAATTTCAAAGGCTATATCCATGATGTGGGAGGCCCCACGGCAAACTTTCAAAATCCCGCCTGTGATAAACAGGAAAAGCACGGAGTGTGTAAGGATAAGCAGTGTTTATTTCCCGGTCCCTGCTCTCAGTTGAAGGTGGACCATCAGGATTATGTCAATACCCTTCGGGAGCTTCGATCGTTACCGGGGGTGAAAAAGGTCTTTATCCGATCCGGTGTACGTTATGATTATTTAATGGCGGATCAGAATAAAACCTTTTTTAAGGAACTGGTAAAGCACCACGTCAGCGGACAGTTAAAAGTGGCTCCGGAGCATGTATCCTCCCGGGTGCTGAATAAAATGGGGAAACCGTCGAAAAAGGTTTATGACGGTTTTGCCCGGGAGTATTTTAAGCACAATCAAGCCTTTGATAAGAACCAGTTCTTAGTTCCCTACTTCATCTCCAGTCATCCCGGCTCCGAGCTTCGGGACGCCATTGAACTGGCGGAATATATTCGGGATATGGGCTACATGCCGGAACAGGTACAGGATTTTTATCCCACACCGGGAACCCTTTCCACCTGTATGTACTACACCGGACTGGATCCGAGAACGATGGAAAAAGTTTATGTGCCCCGGTCCACTGAGGAAAAAGCCATGCAGCGGGCGCTGATTCAATTTCAAAACCCGAAAAACCGAAGTCTGGTTAAAAAAGCCTTGATACGGGGAAACCGGGAGGACCTGATCGGATCCCACCCCAAGGCCTTAATTCCCGGGGATGCTTCCTCGAAGCATTCGAGGAAATCAACAAAACCCTCATCGGGAAAAAGAGTTTCCAACAGAAGGCAACTTTAATGACGATTATAAATAAAGCGCAATAAGAAAGGTCGAAAACCGGTGGGGGTTTTCGACCTTTCTTATTTTATTTTAAAATTGAAGTGCTATACATGGTTTTAATAAAACTGATCCATGAATTCCTCTGCGTTCTTCGGATCCAAGTCCCGGTCCACTAAGGGTTTTTCCTCACTTAAATATTCGATGGTATCCAGGAAGGGGGGCCGGTCTTCTTTGTAGATAATGCCGATGGGAATGCCATCATCAAACTCCAAGGACTTTTGAAAAGCTGCGACTTTATCCCCGGGATCGTAATCCTCTTCCAGTTTGTAGACATGATCCTTATACCACTTAAAGGTATTGATTTTGTTAAAAACTACGCAGGGCTGGAAAATATCCACTAAGGCGTAGCCCCGATGCTTAATGGCGGCTTTCATGATTTCCACCATATGCTCCCTGTCCCCCATAAAGGTTCTAGCCACAAAACCGCATCCGAGGCTGATGGCAGTTGCAATGGGATTAAAGGGCTGTAGAATCACCCCTTCGGTTTGAATACCGGTAACGTGACCGGGTCGGGAAGTGGGAGAGGCCTGGCCTTTTGTCAGCCCGTAGATTTGATTGTCATGGACAAAATGGGTGATGTCCATGTTTCTTCTTACATTGTGCAGGAAGTGATTTCCCCCTTCACCGTAGGAGTCGCCATCCCCGGAATGGATGATTACCGTTAAATCCGGATTGGCAATTTTAATCCCTACCGCCGGAGGAATCGCCCGACCGTGAAGACCGTTAAAGCCGTTGGCCTTAATATAATGGGGAAGTTTCGCCGCCTGGCCGATTCCCGAGGCCACTACCACCTGATGCGGCTCTTTTCCCAGTTCCTGTAATGCCTGTTTAATGCCTTCCAACAGACCATGATTTCCACAGCCGGGGCACCAGGCTTTTTCTTCACTGCAGTCAAAGAGATTTTGCTGGTCCATTATAATACCTCCTTTACTGATTCAATCAGTTCTTCCAGAGCAATTTGCCGTCCGTCGTATTTTAAAATGGAGTGGTCAAAGGCAATGCCGGTCTCCTGACGAATCAGCTTCGCGAATTGTCCCGTATAGTTTTGCTCCACATTAATTATTTTTTTCGCTCCTTGTACTTTCTCTTTTAATACTTTTGTCGGCAGCGGGTACAGGTCTCCGAAACTCAAAGCGCCGATGGAATGTCCTTCTTCCTGTAGAATTTCCACGGTTTCCCGAAGTGTTCCGTATGTGGAACCCCACCCTACCAACAGGATTTCCGGATTTTCCTTCCCGATAAACCAGGGCTCCTCCACCTCTTCTGCCAAGGCTTTCATCTTATTCATCCGCTTATCCATCATCTTAATACGGACCTCGGCAGATTCGGTAATATTACCGTTTTCATCGTGTTCATCACTATCCGCCAGCACCGTTTTCCCGGGAATTTTGCCGGGAATAATCCGGGGGGATATGCCGTCCTCGGTAAACCGATAGCGCTGATAATCTCCCTTTGGAAGATCCTCTTCCCCTGCAATATATCGGTCAATTTGAATTTTGCTAAAATCAAAGGGTTTGATGGTCTGATTGGCATCCGCCAGGTACTGATCATTCATAAGAATTACCAAAGTCTGATATTTCTCTGAGATGTTAAAGGCTCTGGCGGTTTTATAAAACGCTTCTTCCGGGGTTCTCATAACCGTGACCATTCTTGAAATCTCCCCATGGGAGGCGGTTAAGATAAAGCTTAAGTCGCTTTGTTCGGTTCGGGTGGGAAACCCGGTGGCGGGGCCCGGCCGCTGAACATTGGCCACAACCAGGGGCGTTTCCGTAATCCCTGCAAGTCCTAAAGCTTCCGCCATTAATGAAAACCCTCCTCCGGAGGTTCCGGTCATCGCCCGAATGCCTGCGTAGGACGCCCCGATGGCCATATTAATCGCTGCAATTTCGTCCTCTGCCTGCTCCACAACAATCCTCGCTTTTTTCTGATTGGCGGCTAGAAACTCCATGATGCTTGTGGATGGGGTCATGGGATAGGCACTGTAAAAAGTTACTCCTGCCGCCAGGGCACCCAGAGCAATGGCCTCATTGCTGTTAATCATAATCCGCTGATCGGTATTTTCCGGCTTTTTCAGATCCCAGGAATTAAGATCCATCTCAAAGCCCTTGATCAATGCCTTGTGATTAACCTCAAGCAGCTTTTCCTTAAAGGTTTTCTCTAAAATTTTCTTTCCGATTTTCAAATCCAGATCCAGGGCTTTAATTAAGGCTCCGAGAAAAACCACACTGAAAACCTTAGGATTTCCCACTTCCTTTGCCCCTTCTTTTAACGGCAAATAAACCACTTGATCCTCAGATACGTCTATTTCATCCTTCAGAGACTCATCCAGCAGTATTTTACCGCCTTCCTTCAGTCTTGAAAGATGTTCTGTGACGGTGGTTTCATCAAAGGCCACAATCGCGTCCAATGCATTTTTATGGCTGTAGATCGGTTTCGATCCAAAGCGGATTTGATTAAAGTTATGGCCTCCTCGAATTCGGGACATATAGTCTTTATTAGTAAATAAATAGTAGGAACTGCGTTGCAATACCTTTTCCAACAGTGTTCCCAACGTGTCGATTCCCTGTCCTGCGGAACCTCCGATTAATAGATTAAAATCCAATGGTAAGCGCCCCTCTCCTTTGTTATTTTCTTATCTAACACTTTCATATATACCCCTGTTAGGTCCATTCAATCGAGAAGTTTTTATCGGCGGCGCTTTAATTATTTCTTCCTAAGATATTTTAAATTTTTCTTTTTGCAAGTATTTCCCGCAGTTTTTCCTCTTCTAAAAATTCCTCCCGGACTTTCCCGATTTTTTCCGGCAGTATGAAGGAAATTTTCCTATTTCTATTCTTCTTATCCCGTTTCATATAATGAATCAAAGCCTCCAGATCCTTTTCCAACGAGGGCAGCGCGCTTCCCTGAGGAAGTATCCCTTCAATCAAAGCCCTAATCCGTCTAAAATCTTCTTTATTAAGGATCCCTAAATGGAGCGCCATTTCCCCCTCCCAAATCATCCCTTTAAGGACTGCTGTTCCATGACTGTATCCTTGATAGTGATATAGGGCCTCTAAGGCATGTCCGAAGGTATGACCGTAGTTTAGCAGTCTTCGGAGCCCCTCTTCCTTTTCATCGGCTTCGACGATTTCCTGTTTGACGCTGATCCCCTTAAGAATTAATAATGTCAGCCTTTCTAAGCTCCTGCTGTCGGTATCGAAAAGGCTGTTCTGTTGGAGTTTTCGTTCAAGGTCCGTAAATAGCTGGGGATCTTTTATTATGCCGTGTTTTAGAAGTTCTCCATAACCATTAATCCAGTCTTCCCTTTTGAGGGTAGTAAGAAAGTTTCCGTCAATCCATACACTTTTCGGCGGATAAAAGCTCCCTAACAGATTTTTCCCTTCTAAAAGGTTGACCCCGGTTTTTCCGCCGATGCTGCTGTCCACCTGAGAAAGCAGTGTTGTGGGTATTTGTATATACGCCACCCCCCGCATATAAATCGAAGCTAAAAAGCCGGCCATATCTCCCACCACCCCTCCCCCTAGGGCAATGATTTTTGTTTTTCGTCCAAAACCCTCCCGGGCCATGATGCCTGCAAGGTCTTCCACCTTTGATAGACTTTTGCTGCTCTCCCCCGGTGGAATAGCCAACGTCAAAAAAGGCAGGGAAAGTTCCTCCGCCCCGGCCTTTAAGTCTTGAATTATTCGGTGATAGATTCGCTCTACATTCTGATCGGTAATCAGTACCCATCCCGCAGTGTCTCCGGATGCTGCCATCTCGGTTTCCAAGAGGCTTTCTATTAAATCCTGACCGATCATCAGGGGATATCCTTCATTATTTCCAGTATTTATCCATCGTTTTTCCATCGGCTCACCATCTTTTCCAGGGAATCCTTCCCGTAGGAAGTTAACAGGCTTTTGGTCACTTCTATTAAGGCTATGGCCTCTCCCGCCAAGGAAGCGGAAGGTACGGCGCAGTGGTCGCTTCGCTCCTTCGAGGCTTTCTCAGGCTTTTTTGATCGAATATCCACCGTATTTAACGGTTTTCGAAGGGTGGGAATGGGCTTTACCCCGCAGCGGATTATTAGCGGTTCTCCATTGCTCATACCGCCTTCAATACCTCCCGCCCGATTGGTTTTTCGGTAGTAGCCCCGGGGCTTTTCATAATAAATTTCATCATGCACTTGAGATCCGGGTTTCGCCGTTAATGGAAATCCTTCTCCAATTTCCACAGCCTTTACCGACTGCAGAGCCATTAACGCTCCCGCAAGACAGCCGTCCAGTTTATGATAGGACTGAACGTAACTGCCGAGGCCTACGGGAAGGTTTTCAATAATCACTTCAAAGACCCCGCCCAGAGAGTCCCCTTCCGCCGTTACCTGATCAATGGCCGCGATCATCGCCCTTTCAGTCTCCGGGTCTCCACAGCGAACCGGCGACTGTTCCACCCGGTGTAAGTAGGAATCGGTTCCCGAGGTCTCCCGGATTTTTTCAGTATTTTCCCCGGCGGATTTTCCAAGAGGATTTCCCTCTCTGGGCACCCTTTCTCCCCCAATGGCTACCACGTGACTGTAACTTCGAATGTCAAAATTACTCAGCAGCTGTTTGCAAAAGCTCCCCACCGCTACCTGCAGGGCGGTTTCTCTGGCACTGGCCCGCTCCAGCACATTTCGGGCATCATCAAAACCGTATTTAATCACTCCCGGCAAATCTCCATGGCCCGGTCGAACCTTCGTTACGATCCTTTCGTCCAGGTCACCGGTCACAGGGTCCATGGCCGTTTCCCAGTTGACGTAGTCCCGATTGGCAATGCTGAAGGCAATGGGACTTCCCATTGTAAATCCTCCCCGAAGGCCGGAGAGGATTTCTATCTGATCGGATTCTATATCCATTCTTTTTCCCCGTCCATAACCCTGCTGCCGTTTTTTAAGGGCTTCGTTGATTTTATTCACCTCGATGGGTACCCCTGCAGGAAAACCTTCAATTACTGCTACTAAGGCTTTTCCGTGGGATTCTCCCGCGGTCAGTATTTTCAGCATACTACCTCTCCTATCCTATCGAATTATGCTAAATAATGCTGCGAAATTTTGTTAAATACGCTTGAATCCAATGCCGGCAGCACCAACTCTACCCTAGGTCAGCTTTTTCGCAACGCCTCAATCACCGAAAAGAAATCGGGAAAGGAAATATCGATGCACTCTTCCCCGCTTAAGCGGACACCTTCCGTAGAGAGCAGGCCGGCAATGACCAGGGACATGGCAATACGGTGGTCCCTATGGGAACTTACACTGCCCCCCAGGATTCGTTGTCCGCCGTAGATCCGCATGCCGTCGGGTTTTTCTTCGATCGTTACCCCGAGTTTTCCCATTTCTTCTACAACTGCAGCGATCCGGTCGGATTCTTTTACCTTCAGCTCTCCGGCGCCGGATATTTCCATATCCCCTTCGGCCTGGGAGGCTATAACCGCAATGATGGGAAGTTCATCTATCAACGAAGGAATCCGTTCTTCGGATATCGGGATGTTTTTCAGTGTCTTTCCCCGAACCCTGATGTCCCCCACGGGTTCACCGGAAAGGCTGCGTTCATTCAAAATCGTAATGTCGGCACCCATGGCATTGAAAACTTCCAGAATCCCAACTCTGGTAGGGTTGATCCCCACATTTTCGATTATAATCTCAAAACCCGGTCTTCCCGCCGCTAAGGCTATAAAAAAGGCGGCGGAGGAAATATCTCCCGGAACTTCCAGGTCTTTATTGAAAAATTCTTTATCACTATTGATCAATGGATGATTGCGGTTCATTTTAATTATATTATCCTCTACTTCAATAGGAATCCCTAAATACTCCATCATCCTTTCCGTATGATCCCGGGTTCGTTGGGATTCCACATAGGTAAAGCTGTCCTTGTGATATAACGAGGCCAACAGCAATGAAGATTTTACTTGGGCACTGGCAACCACGCCCTGATAAACACCACCCTTTAAAGAACTCTTAAGGATCACTAATGGCGCTTTACTGTTTCCGGCCCTTCCATAGATGTTTGCTCCGATTTTTCGCAGGGGTTTGATAATCCGCTCCATCGGCCGGCTTCGAAGGGAGTCGTCGCCGGTTAATACCGACGTAAAGGGCTGTCCCGCCAAAATTCCGGATAATAGGCGCATGGTAGTTCCGGAGTTTTTAAGATCCAATACATCGACGGGTTCCTGCAGGCCGTAGAGTCCTTTTCCGTGGACCAGCACCCCGTCCTTTTCTTCAGTAATTACAATGCCCATGGCCTGTAAAGCACGAAGGGTGGCCAGGACGTCAGCACTTTTTAACAGACCCTTGATTTTCCCCGGGCCCTTACCGATACTAAGAAGCATCAGTGCCCGATGGGAGATGGACTTATCCCCCGGCACTTGAATTTTTCCTTGTACTTTTTCAATTCCATCGATCCTGATCAACGGCTTCACCTGCACTTTCCTGGACTAATGATTGCTGAGACTTTATATCCCCACGGCTTCGGCTAAAATCTCGCCGATGGACCCCTGGATCACTAAATCCGCCTGAAGATCCCGGGGGGTGCTTTCCCGATTGATGATGACGAGTTTTTTCCCTTGGAAAAACTCTAAAAACCCTGCTGCAGGGTATACCACCAGAGATGTGCCGCCGACAATCAAAACATCGGCCTCTTCAATGGCGGCAATAGCGCCTTCGATTACTGACAGATTCAAAGGTTCCTCGTAAAGGGTCACAGCCGGTCGGATAATCCCAGGACACTTTGTGCAAAGGGGAATCTCCCCACGACTTTTCAGCAGATCTTCGAACCGGTACGGCTCTCGGCATTCCATACAGTAGTTCTGATAGACGCTTCCATGAAGCTCATAAACCTTACGGCTGCCGGCCTTTTGATGGAGTCCATCCACATTCTGGGTAATAATTCCCTGCAGCTTTCCTCTTTCTTCCAAAAGGGCCAAGGCTTTATGGGCTTTATTCGGTTCTGCTTTTTCATGAATCAGGTTATCCCAGTAATATCGATAGAATATTTTCGGATGTTTTAAAAAAAACGGATAACTGAGGATCACTTCCGGAGGATAGACCTCTTCATTCCCGTGACTATACAGGCCCTGGTCCCTGCTTCGAAAATCAGGAATATCACTTTCCGTTGAAGTACCGGCCCCGCCGAAAAAAACGAGACTTCGGGCTTCTTCAATAACTCTTTTAAGCTCTTTTATGGCTTCTTTGTTATTTTTCAAATTAATCCCCTCCTATCCCGATTGTTACCCTTTTTTTCTGTTAACTCCCCTTTATTTTCTCTATTTCTCCGGTATTTCAAATTTTATTGGAAAGATTATCAAAGATGGGTATCATTTTTTTATTTATCGATAGAGACTAGCCTTTTTTTTGAGATTCTTAGTCTTCGGCAATCGAAATCATCCCCGCAAGACTGCCCCGCTGTCTGCCATGTACCCGGTGACTGAAAAACACATCGGGGTGACACTGGGTACACAAATCCGTAACAAAAATTCGGCTCTCGGGCACCCCGGCGGATTGAAGCATCCGTTTATTCAGCTGCCATAAATCCACGCGGTACTTTCCTTCTCCCTGAAAAACCACGTCCTCTTTTCGCCAGTCCGTTAATTCCTGTAATTTTTCAAGAACGTCCATTTCCACTTCAAAACAACAGGGTCCGATGGAGGGCCCGATGCCCACATACAGCTCCTTAGGATCGGTACCAAATTCCTCTTTCATTCGGGTTACGGTTTTTTTTGCCATCTCTCCCCAGGTTCCCCGCCAACCGGAATGGGCCATGCCCACGGCTTTATTTTTACTATCGGTGAAAAACAGCGGCACGCAGTCGGCATGCTGGGTAATCAGGGTTATTCCAGGAACATTGGTAATTAAGGCGTCTACCCCCCGGTAGTCTTTCTCTTTAATAATACCTTTTCCCCGGTCCTGATCCCGGACCCGTCGGATAACTACCCCATGGTCCTGATCCGACAGCACCATGGACCCTAAGTCCACCCCCAGGGCTTTGGCAAAGTACTGAAAATTCTGCAGTACGGTTACTTTATCATCACCGTTGGAAAAACTTAAGTTCATCCAGCGGTAATGTCCCTCGCTTACCCCGCCGTAGCGGGTGCTGAAGCCGTGTTTGATAAATCCTAATGTTTCCAATTGAGGGAATGTGAAAAACTTCACTCCATCCCGGTCCTGTAGTTTCATGGTTTTTGATTCCATTTTTTCAACCCTTTCTGTATAATAATCTTCTTTGAAATCCCTGAATGTATCGGACTCTTTATGCTTTTAACTTAAAAACGGATCAGATCCTTTTCCATTAAATATTGAAGATGAAGGACTTTTTCTCCTCCCTCGTGAAACCGGACGGTAATTCGGTCTTCCTCGTGGAATTCTGTGATGATGCCCCTTCCGAAGGTTTTATGATAAATCTCCCGGTTCAAGGTCTGAAATTCCTTTCCCTGGACCTTTCCCGATGACTTTTCAATTCTTTGAAAAAGACGGGCCTTCCACTGATTTTTCCAATTGCGGCTTTTCAGATTCCCTCTGATTTCCTCTAAAAACCTGGAAGGCTCTACCACGGCACCGTACCGTTTTTCCATCGAAAGTAATAACAGCCGGGATTTTGCCCGGGTAAGAGCTACATAAAACAGGCGTCTTTCCTCTTCCAGGCAGGCTTCATCCTTTTGTTCCCTGGATTTTTTCAAACTGTCGGCACTGGGGAAAACCTCATTCATTAAGTCCATTACATAAACTTTTGGAAATTCCAGGCCCTTGGCCGAGTGGACCGTGGTTAAGGTCACCCCTTTGCCGAAGTTTCTCTTTCCCTGTTCCAAAATCTCTTTGAATTCCTCCATACTGGCATCAAAGCCCGAAATACTCTCCAGGTCTGCCGTAAGAGCTCTTACGGTATCCAGAATTCCTCGGCCGTTTTCCATCGAAGCCCCGCTGTGGTCGGATTTACGTTCCAGAAAATCCCCGTATCCCAGGTTCTCTTCGATAAAGCGGATGATCTCTTCCCCCTTTTTACCGCCCAGGGATTCAAATCCCCGCTGGATTTTTTCAATCCGCTGGCCCTGATACCGCTTCATGCCGGGATAGCTGAGCATGGCCTCAAAAATGTTTGTAAGACTTGAGCGTTTTCTCAGCATTTCCTCAGTGTAGAACATCATTTTTTTTGATAGATAGGCATCATTTTTGTAATATATCCGGTTAAATGAGGATAAATCTCCGGGATCCATGGCCACCGCCATAAAAGCTTTTAAATCCTGAATTACCCAGTGGTTAAAAAATTTATTCCGGTAGTCCCGTATATAAAAGGGCAGGGCCTCATTATGCAGGGCTTTGATCAGCGGTATGGCTGAAACGTTGTTTCGAAAAAGAATGGCCACATCCCCAAGGTTTTCCTCCGCCTTCAGTTCCTGAAGAATTCCCTGAAGCTGATCCTTCTCATCCCGGTATACTCTTTTGGTAATCCCCGGATTCGACGGATTTTTGGTAAAGCTTTTTTTCCGGTAGCGGTCCTTGTTTTTTTCGATTAAGCTATTGGCCAGATTCACCAGTTCCGGTGTGCTTCGAAAGTTTTCTTCCATAAAATAGACCTTCGCTTCTTTATAAATCTCCGGGAAATCCAACATAATTTTCGGATCCGTTCCCCGCCAGGAATAAATTCCCTGATCATCATCCCCTACCACAAAGAGATTGTTTCCGGGAAAGGCCAGGGTTTTGATAATTTCAAACTGAAGGGGACTGGTGTCCTGAAACTCATCCACCTGAATATAAGGATAAATTCTTCGACAACGCTGCAATAGATCCATACTGTTTTGCAGGATTTTCAGGGCCAGGATCAGCATATCATCGTAATCAATCACGTCCTTTTGTTTCTTATAAATCTCATAATCTTTATAAATTTTTTCGAAATTGAGAATTTCCCCTACGGCTTCATGGTTTTTTAACTGGTCATAGGGTATCATCCGGTTTTTTACGAAACTGAGTTTTGTTACCAGATTTTCGATTTTTTCCTCCGTAGGATACTCTCCGTTATACTTTTGAAACAGCGCTCCCAGAACGGCAGTTTTGCTCTTTTCCCCGGGGTTTTTGCTCTCCTCTTCCAATATGGAAATCTGACGCTTTTTCTGCTTAAACACAAACTTTACGATTCGAAAGGCGAAGCTGTGAATCGTGGAAAAGTTCGGCAGCCCGTTAACTTCCTCCCCGAATAACTCCTCAAAACGCTGGGCCATATCCCGGGCCGAGGCTTTTGAGAAGGTCATCGTATAAATCTCTTCAGGATGTACCCCGTGATTTAAAATCAGATTTGCAGTACGGGACACCAGTGTGGTGGTTTTTCCCGAGCCTGCCACTGCCAACACAATGGCAGGGCCCTTTACGTGTTCCATTGCCTGTTGCTGCTGGGTATTGCAGAGGATGGAAAACTTTTTATTCAAATAATTATTAATATCCATTTTATCACCATCTATTTAGTAGTAGCTTTTATTATAACATAAGAAAAAAAGGGAGAAAATTCTTCTCCCTTTAGCGGTGGATTTCTATTGTGATATCTCCGTGGCGATTTTGAATCGATATATGTCCTCCGCCGGTGCCCACGGTGCCCTGAAAACGCTGTTCATTGGATCCCCGGGTTTCCTCAAAGCCGCCTTCTGCCAGGATAAGGTTTTGATTAATATCGCCAAAACCGGTGCGTAAATCAAATACTCCCGGCTGCTCCTCGAAGAGCTGTAGATGAACGGATCCGAACTCATTTTCTATGGTCAGCTCGGTCAGAATCTCCTGTTCATTTTCCAATGTAACATCGCCGTGGCGATTCATAATTTTTACCTCACCGTTTATCGCCCCAAGGGTTACGTCTCCAAAATGGTTTTCCACCTCAACAAAATTACCGGCGTCAACAATTTTAACATCTCCGTGCCGATTATTTACACGCAGTCCGCTTTCTATCTCCGCGACTTTGACATCCCCAAATTCATTGACTATTTCAAACAAAGAAAAGGCTTCTCCTTCAGGAATAAATATCTGGTAATTCATTCGAAGGCTATTTACTCTGGAGTCCTCTAAATACCTGCGGTTGTTGGAGGCAAGCAGCAGCGTATTTTCTTCCGTCTCCGAGGATAACAGCGCCTCCTTTAGTCCCTCTACGTATTCCTGATCGTCTGTATCGGACTGTATCTGGATGAGCACTTTTATCTCTTCCCCCTGCCAGGACTCCAGGGTAATGTTTCCGAAGGCGTTTTCTAGTTTCAAAGCGTCAATATCCTCCACCGAAAAGGTCTCTTCTATTTCATAGGTGGTATTAAAGCTTCCGATACCATCAAAATTAATTACCACATTCCCTTGGGAAAGCTCCCGGAAAAACGCTCCCACGGGATGATCCTCGGAGAAAAGATCATCGCTCCGGGGTCCGAGAAAGGTAAAGGGCATCAGATTCACAAAAATCATGACCAGTACCAGCAGTATGATGCTCCCTGCCTCCAACGATACTTTTCTTCCCTTTTTTGTCAGGGCTTTAATAATAATCTCCATGCCTAATAATACCAGTACCAGGGGGTAAAAATCAGCAATAACAATCTTTGGCGCGGCATACATATTCCAGAGGATACTGCCGCCCAGTAAAATAAAGGTAAGGGCTAAGGTCCATTTCCCCGCATAAACTTTTTTCACCTGTCATCCCTCCATTCGATTTCGATTCTTCCTATACTTTAATATACGCAGTTATAAGAAATTTGTCTTTGAATTTTGTTTTTTGTTCCATCTGGGGTACAATAATATTATCCTATACAATATAAGTAAAAGCAGGTGCACTATGAAAACGATAGCCATTGAAAAAGTTTTACCCGGCAATAAAGAACCGATTATCGACCTTCGAACCCCCAAGGAGTTTGAAGAGGACCATATTCCCGGGGCGATGAATTTTCCGATTCTCACCAACGACGAGCGCCACGAGGTGGGTACCCTTTATAAAAAGGATCCTGACCGGGCGAAAAATCTGGCGCTGGTATATGGTCATCAAAAGTTAACGGATTTACAGGAAAAAATCCATACTTTTGCAAACGAAGGCTACCAAGTGATATTTTACTGTTATCGGGGAGGTATGCGAAGCGGTTTATTGGTAAAACACCTTTACTCCCTGGGCTTTCCCGTATTGCAGCTGGAGGGGGGCTATAAAAGCTACCGAAACTTTGTAAGAGAGAAGCTGGCCCTCTTCGGCGAAAAAATGAACTTTATAGTACTGCACGGCTACACCGGCGTAGGAAAGACGGAAATCTTAACCCTTCTTGATAAAAAAGGCCTTCCGGTTCTGGACCTTGAAGGGCTGGCCCAAAACAGCGGCTCGGTTTTCGGAGAAATTATGTATCCGGGAAACAGTCCGTCCCAAAAGTATTTTGAGTCGCTGCTGTATTTTACCCTCTCGTCGATTGCAAAAGATTACTGCTTTGTGGAAATGGAAAGCCGCCGAATCGGAAAGGTTACGGTTCCCGAAGAGCTCTATCAGGGCCTGGTTAACTCTACAAATCATGTTCTGGTAAAGACCTCCCTGCAAAACCGAATCGCCCTTATTTATCATGATTATGTGACGGACCATACCCTCACCGAAGAGGATCTTTTACAAAAAATTCAGCGCCTGAAGAAAATCCTCGGGAAAGAAAAAGTAGATACCTTGACTGAGGCCCTTCAAACCAAGGATTACGAAAAAATGATTGAGATCTTAATGCTTGAATATTATGACCCTCTTTATCAAAAATCCCTTAAACGCTACGAAGGGAATTTAGCGGAATTCACTTATGAGAATTTAGCCGAGGATCTGTTTTCCTGGCTTGACAGCAGAAATTTTTCCAAAAATTTTAAACGGGAGTGATCAATCTTATGAAAAAGTCCAATGACTACTTAAAAGAAGAGATGATTCACGGAACCAGGGTGATGGACCCTTATCGGTTTTTAGAGGACCCGGAGAGGGAAGATACCAGGGAGTGGCTTAAAACACAGGAGGAACATACATCTGAGTACTTCTCGGGAAATGAAAAAAGAGAGGATTACCGCTTTCAACTGCAAAACCACTTCCAATACACCAAATACTTCGTTCCGGAGCGGGTCAAAAGCTTCCTGTATTTTTTAAAAGCCTCGGAAGAAAATAATCAGCCGAAACTCTACGTAAAGAAGGATCGGGATCTGCACACCGAAACCTTAATCGATCCAAACAAATTCAGCGACGATCAAACCGTAGCCCTCAGCAGTTATTTTGTCAGCAGGGACGGGAAGTACGTGGCCTATGGACGATCGAAACAGGGCAGCGACTGGCAGGAAATCCGCATCGTTAACAGCGATACCTTTGAGGAGTTATCCGACAGGATCTCCTGGGTTAAGTTTACTGCCGTGGCTTGGGACGGGGATTCAGAAGGTTTTTACTACACCCGTTTTCCCGATCCTGCCACCCGGGCCTCGGAGGATGAGGGGAATTCTGCAAAGGTCTATTATCACCGCTTAGGCACGCCGCAAAATAAGGACCGGCTGATCTACGAAGATCCCGAAGATAAGGAGCTTGGTTTTCAGCCCATTGTTACCGATGATTTCCGATTTTTAGGGCTCTACCTTCGCCGGGGAACCTCGCCGAAAAACGGCTTTTACGTATTGGATCTGAACCGTCCCGAAAAAGGCTTCTATCCGGTCTTTGAGGAAGGGGAAGCGGAAGCCCGGTATATTTCCAATGATGGTACCGACTTTTATTTTCTGACGGATTTGGATGCGGATCGAAAACGCATCATCAGGATTTCTATTAACGGCACCAACGGGAGCCTTAAGGAAATTATTCCTGAGGGGAAATCGGTTATCCAGGATGCCCGCATGGTGCATCAGTCCTTTGTTTTAACGTTATTGACCGACTGTACCCATAAACTGGCCATTTATGCCATCGACGGGGAATATTTAACGAACATTGATATCCCCGAGTTTTCCAGTGTAGTGGGTGTCAGCGGAAAACGAAACCACCGGGAAATGTATATCGGCATTACGAACTTTTTATCCCCCACCTCTATTTATAAGTACAACTTTGACGTTCAAGGTCTTTCTGAAATTTGTCACTCCAAAGTGCTTTTTGATAACGAAGACTACGAAACCCGTCAAGTCTTTATACCTTCCAAGGACGGTACGGAAATCCCGATGTTCATTACCGGCAAGAAGGACCTGACATTGGATGCCCCGCAGAAAGCGCTGCTCTATGGGTACGGTGGTTTTAATATTTCCATGACCCCTCAGTATAATCCCGGTATTCTTCCCTGGCTGGAAGAGGGTGGACTGTATGTAGTGGCAAATCTTCGCGGGGGTGGCGAATACGGCGATCATTGGCATCAGGCCGGAACCCTGTCCAATAAGCAAAAGGTATACGAGGATTTTATTGCCTGTGGTCAGTGGCTGGTGGATCATCACTACACAAGTCCTGAAAAACTGGGTATATATGGACGCAGCAACGGTGGTCTTTTGGTGGCCGCCTCTATGATTCAGCGCCCGGATTTATTCGGAGCGGTTATTTCCTCCGTTCCGGTAATCGATATGCTGCGGTACCATAAGTTTACCATTGGTCGTTACTGGGTCCCCGAGTATGGTACGGCAGAAAACCCGGAACACTTTACATTTTTATATCGGTATTCTCCCCTTCATAATGTTGATGAAAATACCACTTATCCCCCAATACTGATATCCTCGGCGGAGGGAGACAACCGGGTGGTCCCGGCCCACGGAATGAAGTTTGCCGCCACCCTGCAACAGGCCGCGGAAAAAAATCCCGAAGCTTCCAATCCGGTAATCTTTCGGCTGGAGAAAAAGGCCGGCCATGGACACGGGAAGCCGACCTATAAAATCATTGAAGAATGGACGGATTTCTTAAGTTTTCTCCATATGGAATTACAAAACGATACCGAGGGGTAAAATATCTAAGCTTCGGCAGTAATAAGATAAAAGGTCTTTGCCACCTCATCTATATTGATTACCGCAGGGGTTTTAAATCCCGCATCAATTAAATAATCTTTGGTCTCCTGGGGATCCAGGCGATGTATCAGAGGCGGACCCTGTTCCGTCTCTTTTTTTACCCATTCGATGATGATGATCTTCCCTCCGCTCTTTAATGTGCGCCGGGCTTCCTGTAAAAATCGCCGCTTATCCTCCACTTCATGAAGTACCATGGACATCAGCAGCATCTCTCCCGCAGCATCCTTCAGGGGGAATCCGTACTCCGTAGAGTTTGCCACTTGAACATTTTCAATGGATAGTGCTTTTAACTCCGATTTCAAAAATTCGGTCATCTCTTCAGAAGTATCCAGGGCATAAACCCTGCCCTTCGGCCCCAGGATCTTTGATGCGGGAAGGCTGAAGTAACCGACACCGCATCCGATATCAATGAAATTCTGACCAGGCTGAAGACCGATTTTCGCTAACACCCTATCCGGAGGAAGATTTTGCCGCCGATCTTTGGATTGAAGTTTTTTTTTGTTTTTCGGATCAAACTTATGAGCCATGCTCCACTTCCTTTCTGATTATTCGTTTTGGCAATTACTTATTTCCATCTTTGTACATTTCATCATTTTTATTTATAATCGTTACCATCTCTTAACCGAATACATCTATTTTCTTTTTTATATTAGTTATAAGAAACCTATTTGATCTTTTCAATTTTATGATAACTCTCCATTCGATAAAGGGCCTTTCCCTTGATCTCTAATTCGGCTAAAAGATCTTCCAAATCCTCCCGAGTTATTCCCGTAATCTTCAGGGAAAGACCGCAGTTTGCCGTGATCTGCCTTGGCGTGGGGATCATATGAATTTTTATACCGGTTTTTAAGAGCTTTTTTTCTGCATCCATCGCTGCATGGGTGGAATCAAATGTAATTACATAGGGGAATTCGTTGCTCATATATACTTCTCCTTTACTCTATTCTTAGTCGTATTGACACTTGCCGTCATTAATCGAAGGTTCATAAAATCCTTATGATCCGCTGATTGTCATTTTTATTGATCATTATTTGAGGATTCAATCCTCAACAGTTTTTCCTTCATTTCAAGCCCACCCCGATACCCGACCAGTTTGCCATTATTCCCGATGACCCGGTGACAGGGAATCAGAATCGGCAGCGGATTTTTATTATTCGCCCCGCCAACAGCGCGGCAGGCTTTGGGCCGTTGAATTTTCACTGCTAAATCTTTATAACTGCAGGTTTTTCCATGGGGAATTTCCAACAAAGCCTTCCAAACCTGCTGTTGGAACTCCGACCCTTCCGGCCTTAGGGGCAGGTCAAACCTTCGTCTTTTTCCTGTCAGGTATTCCTCAATTTGCCCATAGGCTCTCTTAATTACTTCCGTTTCTTCTATGGGGTACTTCTGTTCTTTTTGTTCACCCAACTCAATGCCCACCAAGAACCCGTCTTTTTCCAAAATCGTCATCGGACCAAGTTTCGTCTGATAGATGTATCCCTTGATCAATTTACCCAGCTCCTTTAAGACCTTTTATTCCATGGTAAAATCATACCTCAATTTCTGCTGTTTGCAAAGCTTTTCCAGAGAAAATTCCACAATCGATCCTTTCCTCCTATGATTATTTTGCTGGTTTTTGGGTATCATCGCTAATGTATGATTCGGGTTTTAATAACCCTTAAATATTAGGCTGGATATTTTTAAAGGAGGTATACAGGTGAAAAAAATTGGTGTTTTAATCGGAAAGCTTTATGAAACCTCGGAGTACAGTGAACCGGCAGAGGCTTTTAAGGATGCAGGCTACGAACTGGTACACATCGGCAAGGAAAAAGGCGAGAAAGTAAGCGACAAGAATGGGGAAAACCCTGTGACTATTGACGAAGTTGCGGATAATGTCTCTCCCGAAGATTTTGTCGCCTTACTGATTCCCGGAGGCTATTCCCCCGATGCCCTGCGTTCCGATGAAAAAATTGTGGATTTCCTTCGAAACTATTTCACATTAGATAAGCCGGTCTTTACTATTTGCCATGGACCGCAATTATTGGTAACGGCGGAAGTATTAAGCGGGCGCACCCTTACCTGCTATAAATCCGTTATTATGGATGTGAAAAATGCCGGAGCCAATTATGTGGACAGGGAAGTAGTGGTGGACAGAAATCTAATTACCAGCAGAACCCCAAAAGACCTTCCCGCTTTCATTGACGCATCCTTAAAGATGCTAAAAGAGCGAAACTAAGCTTAAAAAAACCTAAGGACGGAGTAGCCGTTCCTTAGGTTTTTTAACTGTTATGGGTTTTTAGAAAGGAGAAAAGCTCTGATCGAACCAATTATCCTTCATGGCCTTTTGATATTCTTCGTAAAATACTTTTCGATGCTCGTTTTCCCATTCGTACAGGGTTTCCAGCATCTTTTTCCCCTTTGGATCTTCGGTGTTTTCGATGGCTTTTTTATAAAACTCTGCAAAATCATTTTCGATCAGATAGGCCATCCTAAGAATCGAGATGTCCGATGTTGAGGTTTTAAGGTCCTCGGGGGATACTTTTTCCGCCTCTTTACGTACTTCAAAAATGCTTTCCCCTTTATATTCGTCGAGATTATTCATCTCCGACCACTCTTTATTGACTTCAATATTGTCGTATTCTTTTTTGAGGATGTCATAATGTCTTTTCTCTTCCTTTGCTAAGGATTCGAACATTTTCTTTGCCACCGGGTTCTCCACTTTATCGCTGAAACTGATATAGAAGTTTTGCCCCTGTATTTCCATATCCATTGCAAATTGTAAAATATCTAATGCGTTTTTCAAAAAAAAACCTCCTTATAAATAATTTATCATTCAATTTCACACCATTCTAATGATACCCATATATTTTTTACGTAATCAAAAAAACTTTCTTTCCCCCGGGAGGTCTTCCATGGCATTCTACGGATTTTCACCCCATCCCTTTACCTGCTTAACTGATTGACATGCAAATCCATTTGTGGATAAGGAATGTTGATGTTTTCTTCGTCAAATCGCATTTTTACCGCTTCCTGAAGGTCGTAATAAATAGACCAGTAATCTTCCTTTTTGCACCAGACCCTTACAGTAAAGTTCACGGAGCTGTCGCCGTATTCGATGACTCGAACCATGGCTTCCGGTTCCTTTAACGTAAGTTCGTGGTTCTCTATCAATTCTGTCAAAATGCCCTTTACCTGCATAATATCGTCCTCATATCCTACACCATAGGTAAGGTCCACCCTTCTTAACTCCTCGGCACTGAAATTGGTAATGTTTCCGTTGGCCAGAGGTCCGTTGGGGATCACTACCTTCTTATTATCGGGAGTGACCAGACGGGTATGCAGAATAAGAATTTCTTTGACCGTACCCATTTCTCCCTGGGCACTGATGAAATCCCCTACATTAAAAGGTCTTGAACTAAGGATGATGATTCCTCCCGCAATATTTCCCAGGCTATCCCGCAGGGCGAAGCCGATTGCCAGGCCTGCAGCACCGAGTATTGCGACAAACGTCGCCATGGGGATACCTAGTAAACCCAATACGGTAATAATCAAAATGATATTCAGTCCGAAAGAGGTTAGGGACTTAATAAACCCGTGTAAGGATTCGTTCAGTCTGCTTGCCTGAAGAAATTTTTCCAGCATTCCGATCAGCACTTTAATAACGGCAAGACCGACCAATAAAATCACAAGTCCGATCGCCACTCTGATACCATACTGAATAATCGATTCTCGAAAGTTCTGTGATATTTCCATTACGCTTCCTCCTTATATGTATTTTCCCACTGCTTTCTCATTATACCGAAACCTTTACTTTCTCACAAGACTTATCAATTATTCGAAGGCTATCTCGACAGCTCCTACTCTTGCCGTTTTAAAATGGATCAGAATGCAATTGTTGGAATTTTGTTTACCCTTCCTATTGATGAGGGTATATATGTATATCAATCTTTTTATTCCTGCAAGGAGGATGGATATGGACCCAAGAAGAGTTATTACTGTGTACCATGATACTAAGAAATCCAATCAAGGTCCGATTCTTTACTGGATGAGCCGTGAGCAGCGAACCGAGAGTAATTGGGCCCTTTCCTACGCTCAGCAAAGAGCCTTAACAGAAAACCAGCCGCTGATTGTGATCTTTGTACTGATGGATTCATTTTTACATGCCAACTACTCTCATTACGATTTTATGCTCCGGGGACTTAAGGAAGTGGCGGCAGGTTTACAAAAGCACAATATTGCGTTTACTCTTTTGAAGGGGGATCCTTCGAAGCTCATCCCCCAGTTTATTAGAAACCACGGGATTTCCCATATGGTCACTGACTTTGATCCCCTGCGGCAGAAAAAAAGCCTGCAGCAGCACATTGCCGAAAAAATAACTGTTTCGATGGAAACAGTCGATGGTCATAATATCGTTCCAGTGACCACCGCTTCTAAAAAACAGGAATACGGGGCCTACACCCTGCGGCCGAAACTCCATAAATTATTGGAAGAGTTTTTGCACCAGCAGCCTAAAATACTAAAACACCCGGTTCCCTTTACAAAAGAACTTCCGGATATTTCCTGGAGTACCCTGCTGGATAGTTTGCCATTGGAAAAAAATCCATATTTCACCGCAACCTACCCCTCCGGACCAAGAGCCGGCAAAAAACAGATGGAAGATTTCATTGAAAATCGTCTCAATAACTATGCCGCCCACAGTAATGATCCTACTAAGGAAGCCTTGTCAGGGCTTTCCCCTTATTTGCATTTTGGCCAGATTTCCTCACAGCAGGTACTTTTAGCCCTGGAAGAAAGCAAATTTCATTCCTCTGCCACCAGGGACTTCGTGGAACAGATTTTCGTTCGAAAGGAACTATCCGATAATTACTGCTATTATAATATAAATTATGACAATTTTAACGGATTTCCCCACTGGGCGAAAAAAAGTCTTGATGCCCATCGAAGGGATCCAAGGGAGCATCTATACGCTTATGAGGATTTTCTCCATGGAAACACCCACGACAGACTCTGGAACGCCGCCCAGTGGGAACTGTTAACAACCGGAAAAATCCATAGTTATTTACGGATGTATTGGTGCAAAAAAATTCTCCAGTGGACGAAAAGTCCCGAAGAGGCTATGGCGTTTGCCATAAAGCTAAACGACAGCTACAGTATCGACGGGCGGGATCCCAACGGCTATACCGGCATTGCCTGGAGTATCGGAGGCCTTCATGACCGGGCCTGGAAAGAGCGGGAAATTTTCGGGAAAATTCGATATATGAATTATCAAGGGGCAAAAAGGAAGTTTGACGTCTTACAGTACATCAATACCTATCTAAAGGATGAGGAACATGGATAAAACAACGAAAAAACTGACCAAATGGAAATCCTTGGTACTGCACTTAAAAGAACAGTTTAAAAAAAATGAACTTACTGCCTTAGGGGCTCAACTCAGTTATTATCTGATTCTGTCTTTTTTTCCTTTTCTGATCGTACTGATTGTGTTATTAAACTTTACTCCGCTGACCGAGGGAGAGACCATTAGACAACTGGCTTATATTCTGCCGGATGAAGTATTTCAACTGACTTTGACGATCCTGGACGACATTCGAAGCGGCCTTAATGCCACCCTGCTTTCCGTCAGCTCCTTAGGTACCATCTGGGCGGCCTCAAGAGGCACCTCTGCCCTTATAAGAGGATTGAACAAGGCCTATAATGTCTATGAGAGCCGTTCTTTTTTTAAACTTCGGGCCATGGGGGTAATCTTTACCTTCGGATTAGCCTTTATCATCATTTTTTCGCTGTTCTTCATGGTTTTCGGTCGATTTATCGGTTTGGCGATCTCGGAATATCTCGGATTCTCGGAATTTTTTCTGTCGGTGTGGGAATACATACGTTATGGAGCTCCCCTGCTGGTTTTATTTTTTATCTTCACCCTCTTTTACCGTATCGGACCGAATTACCTGCTGACTTTTAAAGATGTATACCCCGGGGCTATATTTGCTACGCTGGGCTGGATTATCATTTCCCTTATTTTTTCCTTTTATGTAAACAATTACGGGGCATTCTCCCGACTGTACGGTAGTATCGGTGCAGTAATCGCCTTATTGATCTGGCTGAACATCAGCAGTCTTATTGTCCTTATGGGAGGAGAAATCAATGCCACAAGATTGTGGTATAAAGACTCCAATCATAAGAAAAGGCCTTCCGGAAAATAAAAACCCAATAAATTAACAATCCGCCGGAATTTCCATCCGACGGATTGTTTAATTTATCAGGTTATTCAGCGGTAATTTCAAATTCCGGAGGATCCATCATGTGTTTTTTAACCGTGCATAAATTCATGGAACGAATAATCGCTTTTCGGTACTTTTCCGGGAATCCTTCGGGGAGGGTTAACTTCAATTCCATTCTTCCGATCATCCCCGTGTCAGGATTTTTCTCGGTATTCAAAACAAGCTTCATCCCTTCCATATCAATATCTTTACTCTCACAAAACCGCAGAGCATAAAAACCGGTGCAGGTGGCGATGGAACTTAAAAAAAGATCAAAGGGGGAGGCAACCATCCCTTCTCCTCCTTCATCCACGGGCTGGTCCGTTACAATGGTAAAACCTTTGATATTTGCACTTACTTTTTTTCCTTCAGGAAATCCTACTTCAATTTTGGGCATATTATCCTCTCCTTTAATGTTTAACATATCTCCTGTTCCCATTATAACACCCCTCCCCTCCGGGGTAAAGCCCTCAAGACTTATTTTTGTGTTACATCGGTGTAGACTTTGCCGTCTTTCAACTCAATAATCCGGTCGGTACGTTCCGCAATTTTCTTATCATGGGTGATCACAATAAAAGTGGACTGAAACTCCTTATTGATATCCTTGAGCAGTCGGTAAATGCTGTTGCTGGTTTCCGAATCCAGGTTTCCGGTAGGTTCGTCGGCGAGTAAGATCCTCGGACGATTCATCAACGCTCTGGCAATGGCAGCCCGTTGCTGCTGGCCTCCTGACATATCCGTTGCCAGATTGTTTTTTACTTTTTCCAGCCCTACCACCTCAATTAACTCCTCGGCCCGCCGCTGAATTTCCGGCTCAATCCTTTTATTTTTCACCCATTGAGGCATTAAAATATTCTCTAATGTGGTAAACTCCGGTAAGAGATAATGAAACTGAAATACAAAACCAATCGCCTCATTCCGCAGTTTTGCCAAATCATTTTTCTTTAATGCACCGGTATCCCGGCCCTCAACTAAAACTTTGCCCTTTGTAGGCTTATCCAAGGTACCCATGATATTTAACAGGGTGCTCTTACCGCTGCCGGACTGACCGATGATGGAATTAAAAGTCCCGGGCTGAAAACTGAGGTTTAAATCAAAAATTACCTGGGTTTTAATTTTTGATCCATAGACTTTATCAATGTTTTCCAGGGTTAAAATACTATCCATTTCGTATCACCTCGATCGGTTGGAGTTTGGAAGATTTTTTCGCCGGTATCAGAGCGGCCAAAGTAGAGGCTGCCACGGCAATGAGAAAGGAAAGAGCGATGAAATTGTAGTTTATCACGATTTCCACCACCGGACTGCCGTCGGGGTTTGTCGCAAAAATCATAAAACTATAGGAAAGCCCCAAACCGAGAGCAATTCCGATAAACCCACCAATAATTCCTAAAATCAAGCCTTGAAACAAAAAAATCAGACTGGCACTGCGGTCATTGACTCCCATGGCTTTCAGGATTCCGATCTGCTTTGAACGCTGTAATACGGAAATTGCCAAGACACTGGAAATTCCCAGGACCACCGCGACAACGACAAAAATTTGTATCATAATACTGGAAATGTCCTGACCCTGCAGCCCGCTCAGCAGATCCTGATTTGCATCTTTCCAATTGGTAACCTTCACATCATCATCCAAAAGAGCCTGTACTTCCTCTCCGATGCGGTCCGCTTCAAACACTTTCTCCACCTGGATTTCAATGGCGGTAATGGAGTCCCGCTGGAATATTGACTGGGCAGTTTCGATTTCACTGACAATCCAGGATTCATTGAGATTCGTCACACCGATATCAAAAAACCCGGCAATTACCACTTCTCCCTGATCTCCCTCAAAGTTAAATACCTCCAGCGTATCTCCAATCTCCAATTCCAGATTTTCCGCCAAGCCGATACCCACGGCCACTTCCGCTGAATTTTCCGGCAGACGGCCTGTTATTATTTTTTCACGAAAACCGTATATCCCTTCCGCCTTTTCCAAATCAAACCCTCTAATCAGGGCGGATTCCGCTTCCTCTTCAAGACTGATAAAGGCAGGCAGGGTAAGGGTGGGGGACATCTCGGTGATCCCTTCCACATTATTTCCAATGACTTCTTCCTTTTCCTGATAATTAAAAATTTCTCCGTTATTTTCTTGGGATTCCACAGTAATTTGGGATGCATTTCCAATGGTGGAGTCCACCAAACTGCTTTGCAGCCCCTGAATCAATAAGCCGATGAAAACCTGAACAGAAATGCCGATGGCGATACCCGATAAAATGAGGATCGTCTGCCCCTTTCCGGACTTTAAGAAACGCCAGGCAATTCTAAAGGGAAATTTCATCGTTTTCTTCCTCTCTTAGGGCTTGAATATCTTCAAAGGTTTTCAAGTACATATCCGCACCCATATCCTTCGCTACGTTCTTTTTATTCTCCAGGGCGTAACCACCGACGATAATTTTCGGTACCTTGCTTAGTTTGTTGCGAAGAAATTCTATGCTTCTTTTTGCCGGTACAATATTATAGTAGTTTGACACGCTAATAGCCACATAGTCAGGCTGCAGATCTTCCATCAACTCGAATAAATTTTCTCTTGGGGTGTTTCCTCCCAAAAAAATGGTTTCAAAACCATTGAGGGCAAAAAAGTCCTCTACCATGCGGGGTCCGATTTCATGATATTCATCCTCGGGACAATAAATTGCCACCCTTTTCTGATTCAGCTGATGGGGCTCAAATTTCAGGCTGCGCTCTACGATCACAAAGGGATAGCAGCATTCTACAATAGTCCTTACAATTGCGGTCCGAATATGCTCCTGTCCGATGGTGATACTTTGCTCCTTTTCATTGGAAGCAATATCATAAAGAGCCGGGCGTAAAATTTCGTTATACAGCGTAACAAGATCCAGTTCTCTTCCGGAGATCAACTGCATAATATAATTAACGCTGTTTTCCTTTTCTTCCTTTTCCAAATGCCTCATAAATTCCTGATAATATTCCATCTAAAAACTCCTTTCAATATTGATATGATGATGTATAGTTACCCTTCTTTGAAGCTATTTATTCGCTCTAATGAAAAGATCGAAGTAAATATTTTACTTTATCAAAAAAAACTTTGCAGAAGCATCCGCAAAGTTTTTTTGACTTCTTATTACCGGATAGTAGATTCATTGGCAGTCTTATGATTCTGTGCCTGATCTAAGCGGTTTTTTTCTGTTTCCTGATGTTTCCTTTTTCCTCGCCTTCCTTTACTTTTTCTTCACTTTCATAGAAAATTCGGTCCTTAGGCACTCCTTTTTCCAATAAAAGGTTCATGGTATCCGTAATCATTCGTGGAGAACCGCACATGTAGATATGATACCCTGTCAGATCAAGATCTTTAATTCCGTCCATAACATAACCCTTGGAGGTCGTGGAATTTTCAGGTCTTGATGCTATGGGCAGATAATTAAACTGATCGTACTCCTTTGCCAAATTCAGGAAGTAGTCATGATAATAAAAGTCTTTTTCCTTTCGCTGTCCGTGGACGAAGGCAACTTCTTTTATGTCCTTCCGATGTTTTAAGGTATCCTTCGTCAAAGGGATAAATGGAGTCATGCCGATACCGTTCCCAACGAAAAGTACTTTTTTCGCATCTTTATCTACCACCAGTTCTTCACCCATGGGCCCTTCCAGTTCTACACTGTCTCCTACCGCAAACTGGTTAAAAATGTTTTCAGTACCATATCCCCCGGGAACTTTTTTAATAATCACTCTCAAGCTCTTGTTATTTTCATTGTATGAGGCAATAGAATATGCCCGGTACATACTCTCACTGTCCTTTAATTTTACAAGGATAAACTGACCGGCTTTATAGGCTACGCTTTTGGGGGATGTAAACTCGAAGGTAAATTCCTTAATGTTCTCGCCTAAATCCTGAATATCCGTCAACGCAGCTAGAATCTTCTGTCGGTCTTCATAGCCTTCTAAATCAGAATTTAATTTAAGCTCCAAGGCATTTCTTTCGTTTTCAAAAGAGAGTATCCCTGCCGGACAGTTTTCTACACAGGTTCCGCATCGAATGCAGTTGATATCATCAAATTGATTGTTTTCAGAAAAATTGGTATAGGGCTCTAACTGAAAAGGGCAAACCCGGGCACATTTTCCACAGGCATGACACTTGTCTTTAGATTCAATGGTCAGCTTCTTGTCCGTATTTTTGTTGGCATTCAGTTTGGTACCTACCCCATAGCTGACCTTTTCCAGAGTACCCATAGGACAGAATTGACACCAGGTCCGAGGATTTTTAACAAGTCCCAATAACCCCCCTACGACAAAAACCATTAAATAGGTTCTGGAAAAAACCATTCCCAAGCGATTCCAAAAGGAAGCATCTCCCCAGTGTTCCAGTGCATTTAGGGTGTTTCCTCCAAAATTATACATAAAAAATAAGAAAAATCCGATGATCATGGGCTTCGACTTCAATACTTTAGGGATATTCTTATTCAAACTGATAGGATGAATAAGGGAGTCGAATAAACTTCCATGGGGACAAATGTTTCCACACCAATAGCGCCCTTTGAAAAAGGACGTTCCAATGAGTCCTGCCATAATTCCGATAACCGCCAAGCCTAATTTCGGCTCCACAAAAGTTCCCCCAAGGGCGACCAATACGGTGAAGATCCATCCATATTTTCTCAGGGCTGTAAAAACACGATTTGTTTTAATATAATACGTTGCCAAAAAATCACCTCCATCATATTTCCCACCCCATAGGGGGTGGCCTTACCTATTATAATTTTTTTCCTCGGAATTGTCAAAGGTTTTATTGCCAGCACTCAGATATAGAACTGATCCGGAATTCAGCATAAAAAACCCTCAAGACTGATTTGCTGATGTCTTAAGGGTTTTGTACTGCATATTCAGTGGGATTTTCAAGAAAAAACAGAGATCCGGTTTCTATTCTGGGCTTTTGATTGATACAGCGCTTTATCTGCCTGCTCTAACAGTTGTTTTTTATCCATTTCTTTTGCCGGCCGCAGGGTGGATATCCCAATGGATAAAGTGATAATTTTATAAAATTTTGATTGAGTGTGGAGAATTTTCAGAGCGGCAACCTGTTCTTTGATGTTTTCTGCAACGTTAAGCGCCCCGGTTCTATCGGTGTTCGGCAGCAGCACCACAAACTCATCCCCCCCGTATCGGGCAACCACATCTGTGGAGCGCTTCAAACTCTTTTCAATTGTTTTGGCAATTTTTTGAAGAACTTTATCCCCTTCCAAGTGCCCGTAATGATCATTAAATTCTTTAAAAAAGTCAATATCCACCAGTAACAAAGATACCTTTTCCTGTCTTCGAAGGGCATTTTTCCAGATAGAGTCGAATTTTTTATCAAAGCAGCGGCGATTAGGAATATTTGTAAGTCCGTCCATTTCAGAAATTTTTTGTAATTTACTGTTTAAAACCTTTAATGCTTTTTCCGTCTTTTCCCTAATCTTGATTTCATTTCTAAGAGCCTTTGACTTCTGCGCATTGTTAATGGCAATGGCCAAATAGGGGGACAGGGTTTTTAAAGTCTCCAGCTGGTGATTGGTAAAAACATTTTTCTTCAGACTTTGTACCGTTACCACTCCGATGGCCCGATCTTCAATCATTAAGGGGCAAAAGATCACCGAGTTCATGGCCTCCCCCACCGTATGGGAGGTTCCCTCTAAATAGCTGCTGTACTCCGCCTCTACATCATTGATCAGCACATCCCGATTGTTTTTCAGGCACCAGGCCGCCCAACTATGCTGACTGTCAATGGCAACTTCAAAGGAAGGCTGTTTTACCCCATTCTCAATGTACAGCTCGTAGCGGATCTTTTCTTTGTTTTCATCTACCAGACCGATTCCCAAAACCATGGCTTCCATCAATTGGTTCAGGTTTTCATACAGTAAATCAAAAACTTGTTCCAAATCCAGGGTTGCGGTAATATTCTGTCCGATATCCCCTACCACTTTCATCTGTTTATAGGAATAGCGTAGTTCCTGGGTCTTCTTTTCTAACTCCTGAACCAGATAACGATAGGTTTTTGTTTCTTTTTGAGATTTTTCCAACTGCAGCTGGAAAGATATACTGCGGAGTTTTTCACTTCTTCTCCTTTTTTCGGTATCCATCGTTGTTTGGTAAAATCTTTGATAATACTTATAGGCTAAGGATTCTTCCCCCATTTTTTCATAGACCTGGGCCATGGAGGCATAGATATCGGGAATGAAGGCTTCTCCATCAATTTTTTTAGCTATTTTCAATGCCTTTTCTAAATGTTCAATTCCTTCGATCAACTTCTCCTCAACGAGCATTATTTCATAAAGGTCCTTATACACTACAACCTGATGATGATAATCCTTCGTCTCCTTGGCCAGTTTTAAACTTTTTTCAAATTCCTTCAGCGCCTTTTGATACTGTCCTTGATACCTGTACATTTTCCCCAATAAATGAAGACTATAGGAAAACATTACTTTTGCATCTTTTTTCTTACAGATTTTTAGGACTTCATCGATTTTGATTTTCGCCAGGCTCCAGTTTTTCTTTTCTATGTATACTTCTGCAGTATTGAACAGGGGGATCGCTTTTCCATAAAGATCCTGATTCATATCGTATTTATCGAGACTATCCTGATAATAACCCAGGGCGGTATCTAAATCATCGAGCTCTTTATAAAGCCCTCCTAAGTTATTTAAAATCCCCGCCTCCAACTCGAATAATTCTTCGGTTCTGGCTGTTTCCAGAGCCTGGGCATAGTAATCCATGGCGTGGTCATAGGTTTTCATGTATAAATAGACATTTCCCAGGGCATTTAGCGCCTCGGCTTCCACATTGCCGCGGGGCAGAAGTTTGGAAGTTTCAAGGGCCCGGTTTAAGAACTCAATGGCCTCGTTAAGCTGTCCCATCATCCAAAGACAGCGACCGATTCGGGTTTGGCTTTCCCCTTTTTCCTTCTTGTAGAAATTCATCTCTGCGATTTTCAAGGCTTCCTTAGCCAGGATCAACGCTTCTTCCGGGTGGCTTCTTTCTTTAAATTGTGCCTCATCCAATAATTTTCGCACTTTAATTTTCCGATCCGCTTTTTCCTCATCTCCGTTGGTTTTTATAACCTCCTGCACCTTTTCCTTCCCCCTTTCCCCAATAAAAAACCCCAGCGCTGCAAATTATACAGGTTGGATTATCCCTATGAATTGTATCCTGATGTATAAACCGGTGATTTTAAAATTATGCCGTCCATCTAAAATATAGTACTATTATACCAGTGTTTTTAAAAATTTCAATTTATTTCTTTGATTTTTCTAAATATTTCATGTTTTCACAGGAGACCCGGGAAGGGTTCTTCCTGCCGATGCTATTCCCCTTTACCGGTTCCTTAACTTCAAATAGCCTTTGGATCTGCAAAAAATGAAAGTCATTATTATTTCAAAGTTATGGGATGAAATTCCTTTGTCACAATTTTACGTTCATACTCATCATTAAAGAACCGGGAACTTATTATAAAATCTGCCGTAGCTTTATTCGGGGCAACTGGAATATCATACAGCGCTGCAATACGAAGTAAAGCCTTCACATCAGGGTCATGGGGCTGGGCTTCCAGCGGGTCCCAGAAAAAGATCATCAAATCAATTTCTTCTTCCGCAATGGCGGCTCCCACCTGAAGATCCCCTCCAAGGGGTCCACTTTTGAATCCTTTAACCGAAAGTTTCGTATGCTGTTCTATCAGATTTGCTGTGGTACCCGTTCCCGCCAATTTATGAGGTGCAAGAGGTTTTTCATGTTTTTGTACCCATTCTATCAGCTCCGACTTTTTACTGTCATGGGCAATCAAAGCGATATTTTTAACTTCATTTAATTTCGATAGACGATATCCATATTTCATTATTTAGCCTCCCATATTCTATGCAGATTTCAATCCCTGTATTCTTCCCTCAATTTGTAAGGAAATATATTAGTCATATTATAATGCATTTCGCCAAAAAACATGCAGCACCCCTAGAAAGTAGACAACGATTCCTAGATTTCTATGAACCGTTCGCCAGTGTTTTTTAAAGGGCTTAATCCTGGGGCCTGTCAAGGCAATAACAGCCATCATGAACACCGTATACAACAGCAGGGTGCCGGTATGCCATACGGTTAAACTGAAGGCCTGATAGCCGTGATAAAATCCCAGTGTCAGAATCACCAGCCCCAGGATTGGATGGGCTTTTCTAGAAAATTGATAGAGCTTTCCCCAATTCTTGGATTTTTCTTTTCCCTCCTCCTTTAATTTTTTTAAGTACGTTTTTTTAACGGGAAAGATACTGCCCATTATTACAATAAGTCCAATATTGATCCACCCGATAACAACAACCATTAATATTCCTCCTTTGCCTATCAAGTCTAAAAAAGTATTCCTATTTTGCTAAGTGCTGATACAGATTTTTAATAATATACCCGAACCCGTTACCGATTAACCGTTAATTCCCGGCTATGCACTGCATACATCCATGCAGCCAAAACAATTGAAGTTAAAAAAAGCTCTGTAGTAATCCCTACAAAGCTTTTTAAGTATGGTTGTTATAATAAATGCAGCTGTTCTCCCAGGTCTTTCCGATCGGTCTTTTTCAAATAAGTCCCGATAGTGGCAATGCTTCCCCGGTAATAGCTGATCTCTTCAAAATCCACATCCTCCAGCTGTTTGATTTCTTTCAAATAACTGTCTTTTTTCGGCTTTAGAACCTGTATCCCCCGGGAGTGGCGGGTGTTCTTTTCACTAATTTTTTTCGTATTGAAAACCAGTACTTTCTTGATGCTGCTGATGGCCACCAAGTCTTTATCCTCTTTGATAAATTCCAGATGCACCAAGGGAAACTCTTCGTTGTAAGCCTTCGCCAATTTCTTTCGATTGGTTTTTGTTTCATAACTGGAAAGAGGAATTCGAGCGGCTTTTCCGGTTTGATAAAAGAACAGCATCCATCCGGAATAATCCATGGTAGAAGTCATATAAATGATTTCCTCTCCCTCCTTCAGCCCCAGCAGATTGGGGAGATAATCGCCGAGCACACTGGCTTTAGAATCCTCCAGCTCATAGGCCTTAAGCTTGTATACCTGATATTTATTGGAAAAGAATAATAAGTCCTCTTTATTGCTGCCATCCACTTCCTGCACAACCTTATCGTAGTCCTTAAGCTTATGGTCATTGCTGACTCTGAGGGAAGTCAACGGAATTTTTTTAAAGTACTGATCCTTGGTGATAAAAAACTTTACTTTGTATTCACTGATGAAAATTTCCTCTTTGAATTCCTGGACCTTCTCTTCATGAATCAGGGTCGTACGGCGTTCCTGGCCGTAGGTATTTATTATTCGATGCAGGTCTTTGCTGATTAAGTTTTTGATTTTTTTCTCACTGTTCAACGTGTTTTCCAAGGTTTGAATTTCTTTTTCCAGCCGTTTGATATCCTTGGTTTTCTTTAAAATGTATTCCTGGTTGAAGTTTCGAAGTTTGATTTCCGCAATAAAATCCGCCTGGATCTGATCGATGGAAAAGCCCGCCATCAGATTCGGCACCACTTCCCGATCCACCTTGGTATCCTTTACAATTTTCACTGCTTTATCGATATCCAGCAGGATTTTTTCCAGACCTTTCAGCAGGTGGAGTTCTTTGGTTTTGTCGGTAATATCATATTGGAGTTTCCTTCGAATACAGTCCATCCGAAAATTCGTCCATTCCCTTAAAATCTCCCGAACCCCTAACACTTTGGGCGAACTGTCGATCAGCACATTGAAATTGCAGCTGAAGGTATCTTCCAGGGCGGTTAAACGAAAGATTTTGGTCATCAGTTTTTCCTGATCCACTCCCCGTTTCAAATCCAAGGTAATTTTAAGCCCGTTCTTATCGGTCTCATCCCGCAGATCGGAAATGTCTTTGATCTTTCCGCTTTTAATATAGTCAATCAGCTTTTCCATAATGGCTTCTACGGTGGTGGTATAGGGTATTTGGAAAATATCGATACAGTTATTCTTTTTATCATAGCGGTACTTGCCTCGGATTTTGAAACTGCCCCGGCCTTTTTTGTAGATTTGTGCCATGGTCTCTTTGCTATAGACAATTTCTCCCCCGCTGGGAAAATCCGGAGCTAACAGATGTTCTTCAATTTCCACCGTTTCATCCTTTAAATACTCGATGGTGGTTTGGCAGATTTCTTTTAAATTAAAACTGGGGATGTTGCTTGCCATCCCTACGGCAATACCCAGGTTCGGAGTGGTTAAAATATTGGGATAGCTGGTAGGAAGTAATCGAGGCTCCTTCGTGGTGTTATCATAGTTGGCTACAAAATCCACGGTGTTTTTATGAATATCATTAAAAAACTCTTCCGTCAGTTTCTCAAGCTTCGCCTCGGTATAACGGTGGGCGGCATAGGTCATGTCTCGGGAGTAGCGTTTCCCGAAGTTTCCCTTGCTGTCCACAAAAGGATGGAGCAGGGCTTCGTTTCCCCGGGTCAGTCGAACCATGGTCTCGTATATGGCTCCGTCCCCATGGGGGTTCAGCCGCATGGTTTGCCCCACAATATTGGCACTTTTCGTCTTGGCCCCTTTTATCAGTCCCATTTTAAACATGGTATACAGAAGCTTTCGATGGGAGGGTTTGAAACCATCGATTTCCGGTAATGCCCTGGATACAATGACACTCATTGAATAGGGCATATAATTCACTTTTAATGTGTCAATGATATTTGTCTGATTCACATTTCCTTGCAAAGTTTACGCCTCCTAGTTCTTCCCTGTCCACGGTTACTGTATTAAATGATATCGACTTCGTCGATATACTCCGCACCATGGATTTCGATATATTCTTTTCTGCCCTCCAGATTATCTCCCAAAAAGAGGTCAAAGGCAGCTTTCGTCTGCTGAATATCCGAGGGGGTTACCTGAATCAGTCTTCGGGTTTCCGGATTCATGGTGGTCTCCCACATCATATCCGCCTCATTCTCTCCAAGGCCCTTGGATCTTTGCAGGGTATATTTCCCCTTAATCCTTTTTACGATGGCCCGCTTTTCTCCCTCGTCGAAAGCGAAATAGGTATTTTTCTTATCGGTAATTTCATAGAGGGGAGATTCTACAATATATACATACCCCTGTTCAATTAATGTGGGAGTTAGAACATATAACATCGTCAGGATCAATGTTCGAATTTGAAATCCGTCCACATCGGCATCGGTACAGATGATAATTTTATTCCAGTTCAGGCGGTCAATATCGAAGGTATTCAAATCTTTTTGCTTCGTATTCAACTCCACTCCGCATTCCAATACCTTTAACAGATCCACAATGATATCATTTTTAAAGATCTTATCATAATCGGATTTTAAACAGTTCAGGATTTTACCCCGTACCGGCATAATTCCCTGAAAGTCCGAATTCCGACCCATTTTTGTGCTTCCCAGAGCCGAGTCTCCCTCCACAATAAAGAGTTCCCGCAGGTTTTTATCCTTGCTTCTGCAGTCTACAAACTTTTTGGGTTTGTTTGTAATATTATCAATTTTTTTATTGAGTTTCTTTTTAATATCGATTCGGGTCTTTTCCGCCTTTTCCCGACTTCGTTTATTAATCAGTACCTGCTCTAAAATAATTTTTGTATCCTTGGCATTTTCAATAAAATAAATTTCCAGTTTCTCTTTTAAAAATGCGGTCATGGCCTGTTGGATAAAACTGTTGGTAATGGCCTTTTTCGTCTGGTTTTCATAGCTGGTCTCCGTAGAAAAGGTGTTGCTTACTAAAATCAAACTGTCCTCAATATCGGTAAAGGTGATTTTTTTCTCCCCTTTTTTATAAAGACTCCGTTCCTTTAAACTCTGGTCCACCGAAGCGATAAAGGCGTTTTTTACCGCTTTATCCGGGGCCCCTCCGTGCTCTAAAAAACTGGAGTTATGGAAATACTCCAGGGCAGTCTGTTCATTATTAAATACAAAGGCCACTTCCATCTTCACATGGTACTCGGGTTTATCATGGCGATCCCGGCCTTTGGTCTCCCCTTCGTAGTACTTCACCTCGGTTAGGCCTGAGTCCCCGCAATGTTCCTTCACGTAATCTACAATTCCTTTAGGGTATAAATAGGTAAAGGTCTCCCCGGTTATATCGTCATAAAGCTCAAAAGTGATTCCCTTATTGACTATGGCTTGTCGCTTTAATATTTTTTGAAAATACTCTATGGGAATTTTGATTTCGTTAAAAACCTGATAGTCGGGTTTCCACCGAATTCTTGTGCCGGTTGGATCCCCGGGATTTTTTTCTTTCCGGTATCCTTCCGGGGTTCCGGTGATATTTTCTCCTTGGCGAAAGTTTAAGGTGTACTGGTATCCGTCCCGTACTACCTCCACATCCATAAATTCAGAAGCAAACTGGGTTGCAGCCGTACCGAGGCCATTTAGACCCACACTGAATTTATAGCTGCTACCCGCTTGATTGTTGTGGTATTTCCCACCGCCGTATAAAATTGTAAACACAATTTTCCAATTATACTTTTGTTCCTTTTCATTGTATTCAATGGGGATCCCCCGGCCGAAGTCAATAACTTCAATGGAATGATCCTTATATCGGTTAACCATGATTTTATCTCCAAAACCGGCGTTGGCTTCATCCCTGGAATTCCCGACGATTTCCGTCAAGGTATGCTGACAGCCTTCCAAGCCATCGGACCCAAAAATTACACCGGGACGTAGCCGAACTTTATTCTTTTCCGATAAGGTGGATAGACTATGATTTCCATAGGTGTTTTTTTTAGCTGACATCCTATTTCCTCCTAAATTCCCTTTTAAAATTAACTATTATCTACACCATTCTATCGATTTCTTTTACGTTTGTCCATAAATATTCGTTAAAAGCAGTATTTCCTTCCTTTGCTTCAGCTCATAAACCTGGGGGCTTTGGGGTCCACCGTCCACCAAATACCAGTTTGCTCTTTTAATATCCCTATAATCTTCACTCTCTTTTACTATTCTAGGTAAACGTTCTCATTCCCTGCTTTAGAAGCGAAATTTTTCAAAAAAAAGCTTTGGCACCCCCAAAGGGCACCAAAGCTTTATTAAAAATTTACTTTTTTACACTACTGCTTGCTTAGTATCTAAACACCGCTGCAACTTTTTGATTGTTCGGCATTTTGTCTTCCTGCAGAATATAAACCTTTCCGCTGTTTAAGAAGGTATGCACCGATGCAAAGTTAAATAATTCTTCCTGGGTTTCATCGGGGCCCTCACTGATCTGCACCTTCTGATTCTTCGAATCATACATCCCCCATAATTGTGTGTTTTCTTGGACCAATAAGGTTTCTACTCGCTGATTATAGGCCCCATTGACGATTTCTTCAATGTTATGGGAAGCTTTCCCTGATCCGATCAGTTGATGATACTTATCCAGCGCCTCGTTTTCTTCTTTTTCCAGATAGGGTTTAAAAATCCTCCACCCCTCTTTTTGCAGCTCTGTCTTCTTTTTATTGTCGGGATTTCCAATAATCCCTTCATCCAGCAGCTTCGGGTACTTGTTGTTATCTTTAAAAATCGGATGCAAAAAGTCCACGGCTGCCAGTATCATTGGAATAGATTTATCTTCCAGTTCTTTATGGAGGCTTTGGCTAATGACCTGAAAATACTTGGCAATGTCCACCTTTTCATCTTCCATCCCGTATCCGTGACCATGGAATACGGCTGCTCCGCTGGCCGTCCTTGCCCCGTGCTGTAATGTGGGTGACGGAGTATCATATTGCAGGGCTTCCTCGAAACTCTTCGGTACACCCGTTAGTTCCACTTCAGAAACTTCATCCCGGGTACAATGAAGCAAACGCAGATCATTTTGACTTACGGCTAAGATATAGAACTGACCATTTTGTTGAAATACCGGGAATAGCGGCTTGATATAGAATTGATCCTTCACCACCACGGTATCCTCAAACTCTACGGGCATATTATAATGATAAACTTCATCTTCCGTAGCAAAAATTGCAAAGCCCCGGTCTAAGGTATTCCAAAACTTGGTGTATTCCACCAGTTCTTCCATGGGTGCGGTGAATTTTTTTATTTCCGCTTCTTTCAAACCCTGTTTTTCCAGTTGGCTTGCCCCTTGCTTAATAAGGTTTTTAAACCGAATCTTTCCTTGCTGGGGATTTCCTTCCTTTACCCCGGTAGATAAAAAAATCGACAGGTTTACTTGTTTTCGGTTTTCTAACAGCTGATCTAATTGTTTTCTTGTAAACACTATGATTCCTCCTCCTTTTATTTTTTAAATACCCTGGTGATGAAGTTGTAAACAGCGGGTATGATTTCATTTCATCCCAGAATATCCTTCAACATGGGGTTTTTATATACCCAATTTCTTCAATCGATACGCAAATTCCCAGAGAACTTTCCTTCGCACCAATACTTTTCCAAATATTGATACAATTTTTTAATGAACGATGAAAGGTGCATGGAAACATGCTATAATATTATTATAGTACCGAAACCACTAAGGAAGGTGATGTGATATGAAAATAGTAACCGACAGCTCGTGTGATTTACCGAAAAATCTGATTGAAAAATACAACATCGATGTAATCCCTCTAAAAATTGAAATTGACGGGGTGGATTACACCGACGGAGTAGATTTAAACCATCAGGAATTTTTTATCAAAATGAAAAATTCCCCCACCCTGCCCAAAACCTCTCAGCCCTCACCCCAGGCATTTCTCGATTCCTTTAAAAATGGGGTGGAAGAGTATAAAGAGGTCTTGAGCATCCATCTTTCCTCTAAACTCAGTGCAACCTTCGATGCGGCCAACGTAGCGAAGAAAAAGGTTGACGGGGACATCGATATTTTTGACACATTAAGCGGTTCCATTGGGGTGGGACTCCAGGTGCTAAGAGCCTCCCAGTTAGCACAAGAAGGGGTTTCCAAGCCCATGATTCTGGAAAATCTTCAAAAATACCGGGACCAAATGAACGTAGTAGTCTACTTGGAAACTCTGGAAAATGCAGTTAAAGGGGGAAGGGTCAGCAAGCCTAAGGAGTTTGTAGCCAACCTCTTTAACCTAAAACCCATCGTTCATGTGGATGAGGGCCACGTAAAAATCCTTAAAACCCTACGGGGTAAGAAGAAGGGAATCCGTGCCTTAACCGAAGAGATGGAAAAGAAAAATATCGACTATACAGACCTGACCATCGGCATTACCCACTGCGATTGTTTAGAGGATGCCCAGGCCCTGAAGGAAGAAATCGAAGAAAAGTTTAAGCCAAAGGAGATTTTGCTGACCACAATGGGCCCAGTAATCGGTACCCATGCCGGTCCCGGCGGACTGCTGGTTTGTTTCTAAGCCTATAAATGATAAGCAAATAGTATTACCAAAAAACTATTCGTAACATTAAAAGCACTGGGGGATCTATTCCCGCCA
The DNA here is from genome assembly GCA_007120165.1 of Clostridiales bacterium. Taxonomy (GTDB): domain Bacteria; phylum Bacillota; class Clostridia; order Peptostreptococcales; family T1SED10-28; genus Isachenkonia. The sequence goes on along the minus strand of SKOH01000021.1, from coordinate 5,562 downwards.
GTGCTTTTAATGTTTGCTATGTTTTAAAGTTTAAATTGTTTCTAGTCCATTGAAGGTTCCTAGTCCCGCCGATATAAAAATTCAGGAATATCGAATTCCTTCGGAGATTCCGTCTCTCTTGTCCCTTCTATGTTCTTATCCTTTAATACTTTTGCCTCCCCATCCGAGGATTCTTCTTCAAAACCGGTAGCAATAATGGTTACTTTAATTTTATCCCCGATGGTTTCATCAATTACGGAGCCGAAAATAATATTCGCTTCAGGATCCGCCTTATCGGTAATAATCTCTGCAGCTTCGTTGATCTCGAAAAGATTCATGTCTGCATTTCCTGTGATGTTTAATAAAACACCCTTGGCCCCTTTAATTGAGGTGGACAGCAGTGGGCTGTCGATTGCCTTGTTTACCGCTTTGACTGCTTTGTTTTCTCCTTCTGCAACTCCCACTCCCATATGGGCGATTCCCTGCTCCCGCATGACGGTACTTACATCTGCAAAATCCAGATTGACAAGTCCCGGGATCGTAATCAGATCCGAGATCCCTTGAACTCCCTGGCGAAGTACATTGTCTGCCAGTTTAAAAGCATCCAGCATGCTGGTATTGCTCTCGGCAACTTCCAATAACTTATCATTTGGAACCATTACCAAGGTGTCTACATGGAGCTTTAACTCTTCAAGACCGGCTTTTGCCGCTTTGGCTCTTCTTTTTCCTTCAAAGCGGAAGGGTTCGGTTACCACCCCGACAGTTAGTATTCCCAGACGTTTGGCAACTTCCGCAATTACCGGTGCCGAACCGGTGCCGGTGCCGCCGCCCATTCCTGCGGTAATAAAGACCATATCGGCCCCCTGCAGCAAGGCTTCGATTTCCGCTTCGCTTTCATTAGCGGCTTTTTTACCGATTTCAGGGTTTGCTCCGGCTCCTAAGCCTTTTGTTATTTTATTGCCGATTTGCAGTTTGTGATCGGCAACGGAATTAAACAGCGCCTGTTTATCCGTATTAACAGCAATATACTCTACCCCCTGCAGCCCTGAATTTACCATGTGATTCAAAGCGTTATTGCCACCGCCGCCGGTACCGATTACTTTAATTTTTGCAATATGACTGTCATCATTTATGTCAAACTCCAACATCTCTACCCACTCCTTTAAAATAGTCTATAAGCCTTTATTTTCTACATTATACTATATTTTCTGACAGGTTCAAACATAAATATAAAAACCTTTCCTTATTTAGCACAAATGACCTAGGTAACTTAGGGATTTTCAGGTTATGCAGCAAAGTTATAAGTACTTACTGATTGTTTATTTTTTAACGCTTGCAAAAATATTCTGAACACTGTAGAATGATTCCTGTTGATATTTTTTTAACACTTTATTAAATATTCTAAAAATTCAAGGAGGTTTTACAATTGGCATCTTTAGAGAAACAACAGGAAAGAGGACAGTGGAATTCAAAAATCGGTTTTATTTTAGCCGCTGCAGGATCCGCTGTAGGACTGGGTAACTTATGGCGTTTCCCGGTAGAAGCCGGCCGTAACGGCGGTGGAGCATTTTTAATCGTGTATTTTGCAATTTTATTATTAGTAGGATTTACCCTAATGCTAGCAGAGCTGGTAATTGGGCGGCATACCCAATTAAATGCCATCGGTGCCTATAAAAAGATTCGATCGAAATGGGCTTGGGTCGGAGGAATTGGAGTCTTAGCCTCGTTTCTGATTTTGTCTTTTTACAGTGTAATCGGCGGGTGGATTATAAATTATTTCTTTCAAACCATTACCGGCGGCTTTAGCGGAATAGAATCCGGAGCCTACGGCGGCTTTTTCATGGACTTTGTGGGCAGCACTTTCGAGCCCGTATTATTTCACGGCATTTTTGCCTTTTTAACCCTGGGTATTGTTATGGGCGGTATTAGCGGCGGTATAGAAAAATACAGTAAAATATTAATGCCGGGACTCTTTATTATGATGATCATGGTAATGATCCGTTCCTTAACTCTGGATGGAGCCATGGAAGGCGTCCGCTTCTTCCTGGAGCCGAATTTTTCAGCTATTACGGGAGATGTGATTCTTTCCGCCCTGGGCCAGGTATTTTTCTCCCTGAGTCTGGGTATGGGGGTTATTATTACTTACGGAAGTTATCTTCCTAAAAGTGAAAACCTTCCGCAAAACTCTATTTACATTCCCTTATTGGATACAATCATTGCATTAATCGCAGGTCTTACAATTCTTCCTGCGGTATTTGCCCTGGGTCATGAGCCGGATGCCGGTGCAGGACTGTTATTCATTACTCTACCGGAAGTATTTGCAGAAATGCCTATGGGGATCGTCTTTGGAGGATTATTCTTCCTGCTGGTATTGTTTGCAGCGTTGACGTCTTCCATTTCTCTTCTAGAGGCATCCGTATCCTTCGTAGTGGATAAGTTCAATATGAACCGTAAGGCTGCAGCAGTATTGATGGGAGCTTTGGTGTTTATCGTAGGACTGCCCTCTTCTCTGGGAATGGGCGCATTAAGCCATATAACGTTAATTCGCGGCCTTGATATAATGGACTCCATTGATTTTGTTGCCAGTAATCTGTTGCTGCCTATCGGCGGATTCTTTCTATGTATTTTCATCGGCTGGATTTGGGGAATTGAAAACGCCATTAAAGAAGCTTCCAATGAAGGTACGCTTAACTTCAAGCTTGCAGGCGTGTGGAGTTTCTTAATTAAGTTTGTTGCTCCAATTGCTATCTTAGTGGTATTTGTGCAGGGATTAATGTAATTCTCTGTACTTGACCGATTATTTAAAGAACCGATTATTTAAAGACACTTGCCGAATACGGTGAAAATTTATTCAGTAACAGCGAAGGACCTTTCCTAAGAGAAAGGTCCTTCGCTGTTTTGTATGACATTTATCCCCCTAGGGGGCGGTTTATTCTTCTATTCGGATACCCGCATTTTTAAGTTCTCGCCGGACTTTATCCAAATCCTTATCCGGTTCAATAATTAACCGGTAGAGATTCAGAACCTTTGCATCCTCCGCTACGATTTTTTTAATATTGACGTTTAACTTTTTAAATACTTCCAACACCTTCGCTAACTGCCCCGACATATTCTCTATGTAAACCACAATTTTATCGTCGGTGATGCCGAATAGATCCACTAAATACTCAAATATGGCTTTATGGGTGACGATCCCGGCAAAGGTTCCATCCTCTTTTTCCACAGGAATAAAGGTTAGCTGATTGTCCACAAACTCCTTTGCAGCCCTTTCCACCGGTGCTTCCAGCGTCGTAGACCGCTGATTCTTTACAATTAATGAGGCGTCGATTGTTTTAGCTAAATAAGCCTCCTTATCCTCCTGTTCCACTAAAATTCGGTAAAGTTTTTCTTTATAAATGGTTCCTTTTAATTCATTCTCCTGAACCACGGGTAAAGAAAAAATCCCGGTTTCTTCAAATCGATTTAACACCTCCTGCACACTATCCGTTGCTTTTACCAAGGTCAAATCTTCCAGCGGCACATAAATACTTTTTATTTTCATTGTTTTCCCTCCTTTAAATTTATCCTTAACATTTAGTCCTATACCCTGCCCTGCAAATTTTACACAGCGTATTGCTCTCTAGCCTTGTAATAGATAATCTTTTTTAAAAATAATAAAAAAATTCATTACAGATTTCTTCGCTCAAGTAAACGGTAAGTACCTAAGGACGCAAGATAGCCGAGACAGAAAGTCAACGCCGTAGGAAGAACCACCAGCAGCGGTTGACGTAAAGCTTCCCCGGAAACGCCTCCGATGGTGTATGCGGCCATATAAAAAGTAAGGGGCAGCTGAACTGCCGGAAAAAAAGCAGCAGACAGTTGAATACCCAGTCTTTTTTTATACCCTCGGAAAAAAACCAGGGAAAACAGATCGGTAAGGACCCCGCCGAAGAAGGCAATGAAAAGCATTCCAATAAAAAAACTGCTGAGCAAAACCCCAATAAGCAGGCCCAGTACTGAAGCAATACCGATCTTCGGTATTTTTTTTGCCAGCATGGTTAAGCCTCCGGCATATATGGGAGAGACTACAATGGCCTTATAGGCAGGCAGAGGCATGAACTGCATTACCGGTATTAAAATATAACCTAACACAAAGATCGAGGATACGGTTAAGGCGATTAGCAATAGATCTCTCAGCTGAAAGTCCATGGATTTCATAAAGCACCTCTTTCTTGAATTTCAAATATTTGTATATTGCCATTATATAATGAAATTATTAAAGCATCAAGAAATTTTAAAAGTGTGAGCTTTGTCACGGAACCAAGGTTAAAAATACCTTATGATGGGTTTAGGCAAGAAATACTACACTAAAAGGAGAGATCAGAGAATGAGTAATGAAATGTTTTGTCATCAATGTCAAGAAGCTGCAGGTAACGTTGGTTGCAGTGCCAAGGCAGGAGCCTGTGGAAAGACCAGCGACGTTTCCAACCTTCAAGATTTGTTAATTTATACGTTAAAAGGGGTAGCTGAGCTAAACCTTCAGGCCAGAAAAGCAGGCCTTAATCAGGATAAAACCGATCGATTAATGATGGACGGATTATTTTCTACGATCACCAATGCCAACTTTGATGGAGAAGCCATCAAAGACCGTATTGAAAAAGCCCTTTCGGAAAGAGATGCACTGAAAAGTCTACTCGAGCAGGAAGGAAAACTGGAAAACAAAAGCTATAAAGGCTTTGTAACCTGGACAGGAGACCGAGAAGATTTCGAAACTAAATCCACTGAAACCGAAGTGGGAATTCTTGCAACAGAAAATGAAGATGTTCGAAGCCTTCGTTCCTTAGTAATCTTTGGACTAAAAGGAATGGCCGCTTACGGAGAGCACGCTCTAAACCTTAATATGCATAAAGCGGAAATTTCCGAGTTTATCGAACGAGCCTTAGTTTCAACTGAAGATGACGGTCTGAGCGCTGATGACCTGGTAGCTTTGGTACTGGAAACCGGTAAATACGGAGTAGACGTAATGGCTCTACTGGATGAAGCTCATACTTCTACTTACGGAAACCCGGAAATTACTGAAGTAGAAATCGGAGTCAGAGGAAACCCTGGAATTCTGGTAAGCGGACATGATTTAAAGGACTTTGAAGAGTTACTGGAACAAACTGCCGGAACCGGAGTAGATGTATACACGCATTCTGAAATGCTTCCAGCAAACTACTACCCTGCATTTAAGAAATATGATCACTTCGTTGGAAACTACGGAAATGCCTGGTGGAAACAAAAAGAAGAATTTGAGAGCTTTAACGGACCGGTACTCTTTACCACCAATTGCATCGTACCTCCAAAAGCAAGCTACAGTGACCGGATTTACACCACAGGAGCTTCCGGATATCCAGGATTCAAGCATATTCCTAATCGATTAGAAGGCGGAAAGAAAGACTTCTCCGTAGTAATCGAGCATGCAAAGAAAACAAAGGCTCCTACCGGAATTGAAGAAGGAAAGATTGTTGGTGGATTCGCTCACAATCAAGTAATGCAGTTAGCGGATAAAGTAGTGGACGCAGTAAAATCCGGAGCGATTAAGCAGTTCTTCGTAATGGCCGG
>SKOH01000063.1 GCA_007120165.1 Clostridiales bacterium | reverse complement strand
TCTTCTCCCATCCAGACTGTACTGTCGGTATCGGAATTACACCGATTCCATCGATTGATCAATCGATTCGCGGACTGTCACCGCCGGTCGGGAATTTCACCCTGCCCCGAAGAATAAATCATTATTCAACTTTGTTACATTTTTATTATACTCAACATTCCAAAGGAATGCAAGTCTTTTTTGAGATTAATTATTGTTTAGTATTGATTAGGCTTCGTAGACCACTTCACCGTTAATAATAGTGACCGCAACCTTGGCCTGAATGTCTAACGGACTTTTATCCCACAGTACTAAATCCGCATCCTTACCGGCTTTGATACTTCCCAGCCGGTCGTCCATTCCAAGGATTTCCGCCGGATAAATGGTAATGGCTTTCAGTGCCTCCATGGAATCCATTCCGGATTTCACAGCAAGCGCTGCGGCCATGGGAAGACTCTCAATCGGAATTACCGGATGGTCGGTCATAATGGCAACCTTTACCCCTGCCCGGTTCAGTACTCCCGGCGTCTCAAAGGTTTTATTTTTCAGCTCAAACTTGGTGTTGTGTCCAAAGCTTGGTCCCACCACCGCGGACAGTCCTTCTTTTTTAATCAGATCCGCAATCAGATGTCCTTCGGTGCAGTGCTCCAATGTAATTTTGGTGTTGAATTCCTTGGCAATCCGAATGGCTGTTAAAATGTCGTCGGCCCGGTGGGCATGGGCTTTTAGCGGAACTTTACGCTCCAGTACCGGAAGCAGCGCCTCCATTTTCATATCAAAGCCCGGCATTTTGCTCTTGTCCTCCCCGGCTTCCTCTTTTTTCTCTTTGTAGGCCTTGGCCTTCAACAGATTTTCCCGAAGCACCGCGGCGGTTGCCATTCTTGTCATCGGAGAGGTTTTCTTCTCCGCATATACCCGCTTGGGATTTTCTCCGAAAGCCACTTTCATTGCGTTGTATTCCTCTACAATCATATCATCAATATAATCCCCATGGGTTTTGATTACCGCAAACTGTCCGCCGATTACATTGGCACTTCCCGGACCGGAGGCCGTGGCCGTAATGCCCCCCATGACGGCGTCCTTAAAGGTCTTATCCATCGGGTTGATCCCGTCAATTGCTCGAAGATGGGGAGTGGAGGGGTCGGTCATTTCATTGACATCGTTCCCTTCAAATCCGATGGCGTCCTCGAATAGTCCTAAATGGGTGTGGGCATCAATCATGCCGGGCATTAAAATTTTGCCTTCCCCGTTGATTACCTTCCCATCCTTCGGTGCACTCAGGCCTTTTCCGATCTCCTGAATTTTTCCGTCCTTTACCAGCACATCGGTCTTTTCCAGCACCTCCCCTTCCATCGTGTATACGGCTGCATTTTGAATAAGAATCATAAACTGATCGCTCCTTTGAATTAAGATTATCGAACTGTAAGAATCTTTTGTCATCATATTAATTATTTTATATGATAATCCCGGGGATTACAAGAAATTGTTTCGCTTATCAAAGTATTTCCCTTTGTTTCTGGCGGCGGATTTCATTTTCTGTTATAATAAATTAGAAAAATAATATTTGCGTCTGCACTTATAATGAACTTAACACTTACGTATCAAGTACGTATCAGGAAAGGAAGAAATTTATGATCAAAGTTGCAAAAAGCGAATCAAAGAAGTCTTTTCCGATAAAAACCGAGACAAATGTCAGTGCCGAGGTCTGGGCCCGGCGGCTCCTTGTCTATATTTCCGGCCTGTTTTTGCTGTCCCTGGGGGTGGCGGTTTCGATCAAATCCGGGCTTGGCGTATCCCCGGTAACCTCTTTCCCCTTTGCCCTGAGTGTGGTGCTGGATATGGATGTGGGCCTGATGAGCACCATTGTGTTCTCTTTTTATGTCCTGCTTCAAATTCCCCTGCTTCGAAGAAACTTTCAGCTGAAAAACCTGTTTCAATTGGTCATTGCCAGTATGTTCGGTTTTTTCATCACGCTGTCGAACACGATCATCAGCCCCTTCTCACCGGAAGGATACGTCGGTCAGCTGGCCTTTTTAGCAGTCAGCCTGGTTCTGATTGCCCTGGGTATTCTTTTTTACCTGGCGGCCAATGTGATTCCGATGCCCTCGGAAGGACTGGTGCTGTCGGTTCAAAGAGCAACGAAAGTTCCTTTTTCCAGAGTAAAGGTCCTCTTTGATGTAACCAGTGTCTCCTTAGCCGGGATTCTGCTGATCTTCTTTTACGGCAACGTCGTCGGACTTCGGGAAGGAACCGTCCTTGCGGCCCTGGGGGTGGGAAAACTGATCGGGATATTTTCCAAGTGGCTTAAGCCTCCGATCCTGCGCTTCTGTAAGAGTGCCTTGGTGGAAAAGGAATAATTTTGTGCTTCCCCTGCAATAACTGGTGTAGGATGAAAGTGAAACCAAAGCCGTATGAAAGTAAATATAAAAATCCGGGAGAATAATTCTCCCGGATTTTTTAATGTCTGATATGTGCCACTGCCTTTCCACTTCTAGCGTCACAGGTTCAACGTTAAGCCTTTTTTTAGCGTGACAGCTTCAACGTTACGCTTTTTTTTGCAGTTCAAAATAAATATTTCTGCCCCGGGTTTCGGTTACCAGAAAGGTTGCAAGAAAACCGACAACCACGGTGATCAGACAGTACAGAAAAGCCCGCTGGTAAATTGCTTCGTAAGACCATACCCCGACGTAGCGGTCAAATACAGAGCCGATCAGCGTCGGCAGCACCGCGCCCCCGAGAAATCCGCCGATATTGACAATCCCCATGGCAATCCCGGAAAGCTCCGGATGATTGACTTCTTTCCCGCAGGCCCATCCCAATACAAAAGCGGCGCAGCTGAAACCGAGGATGAAAAACAGCGGGAATAACATTCCTGCCGGAGGCTTTCCTCCGCCGACGAAAACAATAACGGCCCAGCACACTAGGTAGAGCCCGGCAAAGAGGATCATCGGCAGTTTACGCCGCTGGATCCGGTCGGAAATCTTTCCGATCACAATCCCGCCGATGGCGAGACCAAAGACCGCTGCGGTTAAATAATTCGGCGCCGCCGACGGATCCATGCCGTATACATCGACCAGGTAGCTTTGCCCCCAGGTTCCGGTCAGAACGATATAGGATCCGAAAAATCCGGTAAAACCGATAAAAGCCGGCCAGGTGCGCCAATTGGTCAGGGCTCCTACAAGGCCTTTAATAATCGTCGGACGCTTGCGTTCCCCAGGCTGCCTATCCATCGTCGCACTCCCCGTGGTTTCCAATCCATCCGTTGTTTCCAATCCATCCGTTGTTCCCAAACCATCCGCTGTTCCCAAACCATCCGTAGTTCCCAAACCATCCGCTGTTTCGAATCCGGCATCCGCCCCAAGGGTAGCGGCGTCATGGTTTTTCGGTTTATGAGCTGCATCACGCTTTTGATCCCGGGAAATTTCCGTAATTGACGGCAGTCCCATTTCCTTGGGGGTATTTCTTATCACCAGGTAGGAAAGGGCTGCAATTCCCAGGGTCAGCACTCCGATGGCGACGAAGGTGCTTCTCCAGGTAAAATAAGCGACCAGCAGCGCCAAGGGGGTTTGGGCAATAACGCCTCCCATGTTTCCTACAAACAGTGTAATCCCTGACATGGATCCGAATTCGTGCTCAAAGTACCACTCACTAAGGAGCTTCAGTATTGCAATGAACACGACGGACACCCCAAGGCCCACGAAAAGCCTTCCGACAAACAGCAGGGTCACCGTGGGAGCCAGGCCGAAAATTATCGATCCGATACCGGCGAACAGCATGCCTACGGTAACGGTTTTTCTGGCCCCCAGTGAGTCCGCCAGCATTCCCGAGGGAATCTGCATCAGCATATAGGCGTAAAAATAGGTTCCGGAAATATTGGCAAAGGTCGTCCCGGAAATGCCGAAGGTGTTTACCAGATCCTGCCGCACAACCCCCGCCGCCAGACGATGGAAAAATACCACCAGATAGGCCAGGGCCAGTACTCCCCAGATCACCCACCGGTAACGCATCACTTTTCCAATGCCCTCGGAATTCAAGGAGGATTCAGTCTTTTCAATTTTTGACCCCATCGTCATCTTCTCCCTATAACCATATTCATATTCTTCCTATAACCATATTCATA
>SKOH01000121.1 GCA_007120165.1 Clostridiales bacterium | reverse complement strand
CTCTATATTCATGGTGGCGGATCCGGAGGAAATCATACCATGCTTCTTCGTCCGGGAAAATGGCTGATCGAGCAGAATCTTTTCGACAAAGTGATCCTTCCAGATCGGCGGGGAGAGGGATTCAGTACTCCTCTAACAAATAAACTGACTCTGAGGGGTCATGCTGCGGATATGAAAAATCTACTTAATGTATTGAAGATAAATGAACCGATTTCCGTCATCGGCATTTCTTATGGCGGACCCATTGCTTTGGAACTTGCGGGAATGGATGAGCGGATTGATGAAGTGATCCTGATGGCCTCTTCCCCCTCCTTAAAAGAGGTCAAGGGGATTCAGGGATTTCTGTATCGGTATGGACTGCTTGAAAAAATCACCAAAAGCTTTTATAAAAAGAATCTCGGGAAGCTCCCGATAGAATACCCTGATTTTGAAGGGGTGTATGACCTTGAGACGAATCGGGCGCTGACCAGATATTTTGTGGAAGCCATAAAAAGGACCGGTGGGGATCAACTGGAAAGTCTTATGTTTCAAAACGCCTCAACCCTGGATAAGGCAAACAGCGGAATATCCCAGGAGATTTCTCTGGAAATCCCGATCTATCAAGTGATTGGAACAAAGGATGAGATCTGGGAGACGGATCTGAAAGCCTATCAAAACCGTTTTCCCCATATCATCACTCATTCAGTTGAGGGAGAAAAGCATAAAGGCGTCATTTTGAATGCCGCTCCCTTCTATGAAGGACTAAGAACCATTTATTCTAAAAAATCCTCGTAAAGGGAAAGTATTAGTTAATTATCAAGCATTTAGCAGTATTCGAGATACAAAAATAAAAAAAAGGCATAAATGCTAAGCAACGAGGAAATTTTCAAATAGACATATGGGAGGAAAAATGAAATGACAAATTACAGTTATAAAAGGTCAGAAAAATATACCGATTTATGTATGATTTACAAGAATTGCAGCGGCCCAGGGGGGTTAAAGTTAACAGAGTTTCTGGCAGATAAAATGAAAATTCAAGAAGGCGATAAACTTCTGGATGTAGGAACAAACAGAGGGTATCAAACCTGCTTTCTAGCAAAGGAATATAAACCATTCATCATAGGGGTAGATCCCTGGGGCGACGCTGTGGAAGAATTGAGAAAAAATGCTGAAAAGTGGGGGGTAGAGGCTAATATCCTGGGTTTGAAAGCCGGGGTGCCTAATACAAATTTTGCGGATTTTTCCTTTGATAAAGTGTATTCCACCACAACGTTGGAAATGCTTCGGGGAATGCACGGAAAGAAAGGATATAAAGAAGCAGTAGAAGAGATTTATCGGATTCTTAAGCCCGGGGGTGTTTTTGGTCTTGCTGAACCCATGCATAATGATGTGAAAATTCCTGAAGAAATATATCCCTATATCACTAAAGGGGACATGCCGGCGCCTTGGACAGAATGCTTTACAACATTGGAAGAGACTGTAGAGGTGCTTAAGTCCGTAGGTTTTAAGATTATTGAAGCGGATAAAGCTCCCGATGCCCAACGATGGTGGGAGGAATTTGCTGAATATGATCCCGATGCATCCGGCCAAGGAGGAGATGCGGAAGTGATCGAAAAGGATAAAGGCAGATGGCTCACTCTTGGGTACGTTATAGCAAGAAAATAAATATAACATATTTTTAAAAACAGATACAGCCGCCTATGGGTGGTTTTTTTTGCAAAAATCGGTGCTGCCCTAGTGTTATAAAAGTGTGTCAGGCTTGTAAAAAAATCGTTAATTTTTCTACAATAAACCTTGAACAGAGAATGGGAAAATGATAAAATGGTAAAGTGTTAAAGTATTAACAATAAAATTATCAATAAAATATTGACAGAAGAAAAAATTTTCGGAGGTGTATAAAATGGTGGGAATTATATTAAAGACCGGATATTTAATTTTAGTCTTTATGGCAGTGCTGTTATTTGCTTTAAGTTTCTTGGTGGCTTTTAACGAAGGCGTATTGGTTGTCGCAGGGCTGATTGCTTTAGTAATAATTGCGCTGCTGTATGAAAAAAAGCGGGAGTTTATCACAAATTTGGCCATTGAAAAGATTGAAGCGTCCAGCTTTAACAAGACTGATTTCTTTAACTTTGCGGCATTGATTGTCGGGGCACAGGTGACGTTTACCCTAAGCGTGAATTTGGAGTTAGGTGCAGTAATTGCCTCCGGTTTTGTCGGTATTTTTGTAGCGTTGATTCTTCCTAAGTACGGGGTACCTGCCTATTGTGGAGCCTTCGTGGGGATGACTTCTGCAGCCTTACTGCCCAACCAGGCTTATGTTTTGCTGGCTGCAGTAATTGCAGGCGCTCTTTTCGTAGCCTCCAAAGCGGTTTTTAACGGTTTTGGCGGGAAGTTGGGGACCATTGCCTGGACAGGAGCGCTGTGTGCTGCATTGCTTACGGGACAAGAGCTGATGAGCAGTCCCATCCCTGATGTGAATGTGGGTTCAATGATCATGGTTTATGCAGTTATCGGAGCGGTATTGACCCGAGTCATCAGTGTACGTCTTAACCATGGTCCTGTGATGGGTTCCGGTATTGTGGTCTTAGCCGCAGGACTGCTTCTTCCGATGATTCATCCGGAAGCAGGGGGCCTGTTGGCAGTTATGGTGGCGTGTGCAAGCTATGTGGGGATGTCTAATAGTGAGCGTGTGCCGAATGAAGGATATATGGCGGTTGCCGGTCTATTTGCAGCCCTGATTTTCATCTTCTCCCAGCCCTTTATCCAAGGGGCGGGGGGCAAACTTGGCACCACAGCCTTCGGATCAGTAATTGCTGTTAGGGGGATGATTGAGATGGCTAAACTGCTGCCTGTAAGAGGAGTAAAACCAGAAAGGGCAAAGCTGTCAGTAGATAAATAAAACAGTTAAAAACTGAATCTTATCGAAATCTTCAAAACCTGGAAACCGGAAATATAAGCGGTTTCCAGGTTTTTTTATAAATCGCGGGGTTTGAAAAAACCAAGTATTTCTTTCGCAATATTTTGGGGGAAGACGGATTTTCGGGGTATAAAAAGGAGTGATTGAATCTTGAATGAGGGGGGAGTTTATGAATGTTTTAAAACTGTTCAACCTGCGGGGGGTCCGGATTCCGAACCATAAAGAAAAGACGAAGGATCTGAAAGTAGAAAGCCTTAAAGCCGCAAAATACCTTTATTACCCGATGGATATGCATATCGGTAAACCGGCGGAGCCCGGGGTAACGGTGGGAGATCCGGTAAAAATCGGGACCCTGATCGGAGAGAGTGAAGGCGGAATATCGACCAATATTCACGCCTCCGTATCGGGAACAGTGGTTTCGATTGAAGAGGACGAATCCAGCGGAGTAAAAACCGTGGTAATAGAAAATGATTACAGGGATGAAAAAGTCACATTGGAGGATCTGGATACGGAACCTTCGATTGAGGATTTTATGAAAAGACTGGAAGCCGCAGGGATTACCGGGAAGGGCGGAGCAGGATTTCCCGCCCATATCAAATATGATATGGAGCAGGATAAAGCCCGGTATCTGGTGATTAACGGTGCGGAATGTGAACCTTACTCCACTGCGGACCATCGCTGTATGGTGGAGTATGCCGATGAGATTGTAAAGATCATCCAGCTGATTGTCAAAATTTACGAAGTGAACGCCGCCTATATAGCCGTAGAGGAGGATATGGCCGGGAGTCGGGAGGCGCTGGACCGGGCCTTATCAGAAAACAGCGCTGAAAAAATATTCCTGCATGATCTTCCCACAGTTTATCCCCAGGGGCACGGAGCACTGCAGATCCACGAGATCCTCGGCATCGAGATTGAAGAAGGTGAGCGGTCCGGAGACATCGGGGTGCTTCAGTCCAATGTTTCCACAGTCAAAGCGATCTATGATGCGGTATTTAAAAACGAACCTTTTTATAAAAGAATCATTACGGTCACGGGCCCGATGATTAAGAACCCTAAAAACGTGATGGTCCGCTTAGGTACCAGGGTGGAGGATATTATCGAAGCCTGCGGCGGGTTTTTAGATGAGGTCCGGCTCAATATCAGCGGCGGGCCCATGATGGGAAAATCCTTTGAGGATCTCAGCCTAGCAGTTGATAAAGATACCACGACCCTGCTTTTTCTGAAGCGGTACCCGAAAGAAGAGGAACGGGCCTGTATACGATGCGCCAAATGCGTCAACAGCTGTCCGGTCAGTCTGCAGCCGATTCTGATCAGCAATGCCTATAGAAACCGGGAGTACGACTTGGGGATTGACTTAAAATCAAAGAGCTGTATCAGCTGCGGGATCTGTACGTATATCTGTCCATCCAGAATCGATCTGCTGGAGGATATTCAGAAGCTGAATAAGGAATTGGAGGGAAGAAACGATGAGTAAAGAGTTTAAGGCCCCTTTTATTAAGGCAAAGGCGTCGGACCACAGCATAATGAGGGATGTGCTGATTGCGTTAATGCCGGTCTCGGTGATGGCGGTCGTACACTTTGGGATCAAAAGCTTGATAATGATGATTCTAGGTGTAGCCTCTGCAGTTTTCTTCGAATACGCCTATCAAAGGGTAAAGAAAAAAGATATTACGATTAAGGACTTATCCGCTGCCGTGACCGGCCTTCTTATGGCCCTCAGTCTTCCAGCCAATGCACCCCTTTGGCTGGTGGTATTCGGAACGGCTGTGGCGATCCTGTTAATAAAGCAGCTGCCCGGGGGTATCGGGAAGAATACATTTAATCCGGCGGTATTTTCCAGAGTGCTGATTAAGATCCTTTTCTCCCCGCTGATTACCGACTGGGTCCAGCCCGGAACCGATGCGGTTTCCACGGCCACCCCGTTAAGCTTTATCGGAGACGGGGCTGAAGCGGTACCGGCCGCAGCTCCGTCCTTTTACGATGCGTTTATGGGAAACATCGGCGGGAATATCGGAGAAACGGTAAAGTGGGCGATCATACTGGGGTTTGCCTATCTGGTGATTCGAAAGGTGATCAGTTTCTGGGTGCCGGTTTCGGTGCTTGCAGGACTGTTTCTGACCATGCTGCTGTTCGGAGAGTCCGACCCGTTCTTTGGGCTGTATCATGTAATTACGGGAACTGCCATGTTTGCAGCGGTATTTATGGTTACAGACTACACCTCCGGCCCGCTGAATAAAAAGGCACGGATTTATTACGCACTGCTGATCGGAATCCTGACCGGCGTGCTGCGCTACGGCTTTGCGCTGCCCGGGGGGGTCGGTATTGCCATCCTGATTATGAACCTGCTGGCGCCGCTACTGGACAGCTACTGTACTCCAAGAGTATTTGGACATCGGGGAAGAATTCTTCCGATTACCCCGCCTCTGCGAAGATAAGGTGCGAAAAACAACTAACGCCCTATGCTTTAAGATAAAAGCATAGGGCGCTGCTGTGTCCGCATGCTGTTCTTTAAACAATAATAAACAATGCTGCGGCGGCAACAGAGCCGACCAGAAACCCGGTCAGGCTACCCTGTTTCTCACTGGGAAGTTCATATTTAAATACATTAAGCACCATTGCACCGATGATAAAGGATTTAAAGGAAACCAGCAGATAATCGGGAAGATTTACCAGAAGCGGAAGCAGGCCCCCGACCAGTACACTAAGGGCCAGGATCTTGCCGCCGTAGAGATCGTTCAGCTTCATATGATAATGGTGAAGTTCCCAGTCGATGACGAAAAAATGCAGACCGAAGGCAATGAAATAAACGAAGGTGCTGGTATTTTCGGTAAACAGTCCGGAGGTGGTCAGGTAACCGATCAACAGGCTGTATAACGCAAAAAAAGCAATCTGGGTCCAAAAATAAATATCCCGCACTTTTTTCGACCGGTCTTCCTTCATTTTTTGAAGGGCTTTTTCATCGAGGAGTACCAGAGAATAAAAAACAATAATACCCGCCAGGATAAAAAGGTAAATCAGATTATTGTAGTAACTTTCCGGTCCCCATCCGAAATGATCACTTAATATGGACTGGGAATAGGGGATAAAGGGAAAAAGGTTCAAAATTACATAGGAAGCTCCGACGCCGGCGGCGAAGGAAGAAAGCCAGTGTACATTTACAGGCTCATAAGGAAAATGTTTGGAATTTATATGGATGATCATAAATCCTAAAATGATGAATATTTCCGGGAGATTCTCGAGTAAATTCACTGTTTCTCATTCCTTTCTTCAAATCTTCAAAAGGATAGATAATATATAAATTATAGCATAATTTCATCCCCCGGTGCGGGGCTGAGGCGCTTCAGCAATTTTTTCTCCGCCGTACATTTTTCGAAGAATCGATTGCTGGGTGTATTCTACGGGTTAATATATTGCATGAGAATTTCGGGAATGGTAGAATGAAAGAGTATTAGATGTACTGGGGAGGTAGCGAAGGATGAACTTTATAGCAATTGATTTTGAAACGGCAAATTCCAAATTATCAAGTCCCTGTTCATTAGGACTTGTTGTCGTGAAAGAGGGCGAGATCGCCGGAAAGCATCATTGGTATATCCGACCGGAGCCTTTTCGGTTTAACCCTATGAATATTAATATTCACGGCATTACACCGAAAATGACGAAGGATGCACCAACCTTTGATGTGCTATGGCCGGAGCTGGAGCCGCTGTTTAAAAACAATATCGTAATCGCTCATAACGCTTCTTTTGACATGGCGGTTCTTCGTCATACCCTGGAACAGTTCAACATACCCTACCCCAACAGTTCATACTTTTGCAGTATGAAACTCTATCAAAAAATGACGCCGGATTCGGTTAGTTACAGGCTTAATATGCTGTCAAAATCCATCGGATTTGAATTTAAACACCACGATGCCCTGGAGGACTCCATTGCATGTTCCAAACTGATGATCAATGCCCTTAAAAAGTCTCGATGCACCTCCATTGCCGAACTCTCACGGAAGTATCGCGTTTCTTTAGGAAAACTTTACCCCGGAGGATATACTCCGTGCAGTACCTCCTTAGCAGGCTTGCGGTCAGCGCCTCGAAAGTCCAAGTCCATTATTGATATTCAGCCGGATAAAAATGCAGTATTAACCGGTGTTAGCGAGTATTTTGAAGGAAGACGGTTTGCTCTTACCGGTAGATTCTCATCGATGTCAAGAAATGAAGCCTTGCAGCAGATTGTAAACCATAGGGGCCAAGTAACCAATGCAATTACCGGTAGTACCGATGTTTTAGTGGTGGGAGAGAAGGACTTTCAAAACATGCGTGAAGGGAAAGTGAGCTCGAAGCTTAAAAAGGCTGTAGACTTGCAGATGCAGGGGGTCGAGATTGAAATTGTTTCAGAAAATGATTTTCTGAAGTTAATAGGTTTATAGCTGAAATTGTTCAAAGATAAAGAGCAAAACCTACATTAAATTTCTTGAGAGAAGAGGGAGCAGAATGAATTTACTTAATAAATTGAAAGAAGCGAACGCGAAGGGATTCAAAATTACCATCAATGAGGAGCAGTTTAATAAAGCCCTAAGAAACAGAGAATTTGAAGGAATTGATGATTTGAGTTTAAAAATTAATGGGAAACTATTTGAAATAGAAGGGGTACTCACTAAAATCAAAACCAAAGGGACGGTGATACTCGAACCGGTGGAAGTGAAGGGAAGGACGCTGATTTTCAAGGTGATCAAAGTCAAACCCGTGGACTTTGGTCATACCCGAAAACTACTAAACAGACCCCCCCTGCTTTCTTATAACGATGCCAAGCTCTATTTGGATTTAAATCAACTGGAAAAAGCTAAAAAGTATCCGGTGGGCAATATTAAATCCTATTCCATTGAAGATGATAAGGTGCATGTATATGTGGGGCTTTGAAGAATTGGCGGCATCCACAGGGGAGTTGAAAAGAGAAAAGAATAGTTAAAAGCCTTTTAGATTAGGGTTAAATACAAAAAACCTCCGGTAAAACCGGAGGTTTCTTAATTATCGCTTAATTATCGTTTAATTAACTCTTAATTCACACGTTAAATCCGCAGTTAAATGAAGCTTAAGACTTTGCCTTCGCCGGCGCGGTTCCGGCTTCGGATTTATTGGTAAAGGTGTCAATAAATGAAGCAATGGCTCCGTCGCCGGTGATGTTGCAGGCGGTTCCGAAACCGTCTTGAGCCATATAAAGGGCAATCATCAGGCCCTGCTGCGCTTCGGTAAAGCCCAGGATACTGGATAACAGACCCAGTGCTGCCATTACTGCACCGCCGGGCACGCCCGGTGCTGCCACCATGGTAACTCCAAGCATGATGATAAAGGGTAAAAAGTCAAAGAACTGAGGCGTATCTCCTCCAAGCACGATCACCGCTACGGCGCAGGCAACCAGGGAAATGGTACTTCCGGCCAGATGAATAGTGGCGGAAAGGGGTACCACGAAGTCTGCGACCCGTTCACTAACCCCGTTGGACTTAACGCTTTTCAGGGTAACCGGGATGGTGGCCGCACTGGACATCGTTCCAAGGGCCGTGGTATAGGCGGGCAGCATATTCTTTATGGCTAAAAACGGGTTCTTACCGCTTCTTGTGGAGGCAATGGAGTACTGAACAATAATATACCCCAGATGCATCAGAATAATTAAAATAAAAACCTGTCCGAAGACTTGCAGGGTCTGGAAAGCTTCTCCCGAGGAGGCCATGTCTGCAAAAATACCCGCAATATGAATCGGTAAAAAGGGAATAATTACTTTTTTGATAAACCCGATGATGATGGTCCGGAATTCTTCCATAAAGTTAAACAGTACTTCCTGGGCTTTTTCATGGCGCAGGAAGTTGATTCCCAAACCGAAGATAAAAGCCGTGATAAGGGCTGTCATAACCCCCATGATCGGTGGGATTTCCAGCTGAATAAAAGAAGTCAGCCCCACAGCATCGGGATCCCCGGCGCTGCCGCCGTCAATGATTCCGGGGATTACGGCAATGGATATGAAGAATGCAACAATTCCTGCACCCAACGTGGAAAGGTAGGCAATCCCTGCAGTTCCGGCCAGCAGTTTTCCGGCCTTAGAGCCAAGCTCGGCAATTCCCGGTACGATAAACCCGACAATGATCAACGGAACGATATAACCTAAGAGTCCGCCGAAGATATGGGTAAAAGTATAAAGCAATCGCCCAATCCACTCGGGAAAAAACAGTCCGATAAGCACTCCGGAAACAATCCCGATTATCAGTCGAGGTAATAAACCGATGTTTTTCATAAGATCTCTCCTTTATAATGTATTGATAACTTTCTTACATTCCCCGGCGGTTAAAAAGTATGCTTAATTATTAATTAGTTGAGTTTCGGGGAAGATAAGTGCCGACAACTACACCCTAACATGGAATTCCACTCATTTCAACAGCTGCAGCTTAGCCCTTACGTCTGCTCGGTACCTGCCGGAGCTTTATTTTGCAAAGGTTTAAAGTTTTTTTAATAGAAAAACAACGGACTGAAGTTGTTATATTCGAAGTTTTCAAACACCGTTCTTAGAGAACATAAAAGCTTTAATATGTAAAAAAATGTAAAAAAGCATAATAATATAAAATGAATATCTCGATAATTTTTCCTCTGTATAGACTGATTCAATAAAGTGAAAAATTTTTGAATCAGAGAAATGCAAAAGGGGTATAAATAAAAAAGAAATGTTATTATAACCGGCTATCATTAAAATCAGGGGGCCATTAAAAACGGGAGGGAAGATTATGAAGTATCGAAAGGATAAAGACTTGGAATTTTTAAAGGATTGCTCAAATGAAGATTTAGAATTACTGGTACGGTATTTAACGAAGGATAAGGACGGTAAGGAACGGATTACCGAAAGCCTGACCGAGGAAAAAAAATACAAAGAGCATCATCCGGACCATAAAAAATACTGGGAGCTGATTGCCGCTGAGCTGCAGCGATCCGGCGGGAATACCTTTGGGAATATTTTCCGGTCCGGGGAAGGGGTTTTTTATAGAGAAATATTAATTGATGTTTGTAAAAAACTGAAGGTGAATTTCAACAAAAATAGTGAAACCGAGATCATAGAAGCAAACTTGCTTATGAAAATTTTACTCGATTCCGTAGAAAACATGGATACCAAAGATTTGGAGCGGCTGATCAGCGATCTGAAGGTAAAACCGAAAAACTACAATAAACAGGTAATGGTTCTGGCTATCCAGTCCGCCATTAAGATGGGCGGGTTCAAATCCTATCAAATAGCGGTTATGGTAGCTAATGCCGTAGCGAAGAAATTTGCGGGTAAAGGACTGGTACTGGCTGCCAATGCAGGCATAGCAAAATCCATGGGGGTCTTTGCAGGGCCTGTCGGCTGGCTGATTATCGGGGCCTGGGCAGCGATCGATTTCGCAGGGCCGGATTATAAGGTGACCATCCCCTCCGTAATCCAAGTCGCTTATATGAGAAAGGCCATCAAAGAAGAGTAATTTCCGGATTTCAGGGGCAAAGGGGAGGTTCCTGAGGCTGAAAAACGAAAAATGCCTGACTGCTCTTTCAATACGTGCAGCCGGGCTGTTTTATTTAAAAATTCTCAACCGATTATCTCAACCGATTATTAAGGTCCGGACAGAAATTGGAGGCAGGGCTATGATAAAAATTATAAAAGGATTTTTCAGCTTTATCCTATTGCTGGTAGTGGCAGGGCTTTTGTTTATGTATTTTCATCCGACATTCGGAGGCACTCCCAGTGCAGCGCAGCAGGGGTTTTACCAGCAGCTGGACAATTACCGGGAGGGCAGATTTGTCAATGCAGTGGAAATGGACAGTAATATGAATCTTTCTTCCTTAGGCTCCCTTATTCGGGAATGGAATAGCCAGCGGGAGGATCGAATCCCAGCTGAGGACCTTTCGGTTCAGCCCCTGGATCTGGAAAAGATCCGGCAGCCGGAGGACAGTCTTACATGGTTTGGCCATTCGAATTTTTTAGTGAGTATGGACGGCCAAAAAATCCTGATGGATCCGATGTTCAGCGAAATGGCCTCACCGGTGTCTTTTATCGGCACCCGGCGCTTTACTGATGATATCTTTCATCTGATTGACGAACTTCCCGACATCGATGCCGTATTTATTACCCATGACCATTATGATCATCTGGATTATCCGTCCATCGCTGCGCTGAAGGAAAAGACGGACCACTTTTTTGTACCCCTGGGGGTGGACGCCCACCTGCTGGAGTGGGGAGTGAAGAGGGACAATATCACGGCCATGAACTGGTGGGAGGAGTTGGAGTGGAACGGTTTAACCATAGCGGCGGTACCGGCCCTCCATTCCTCCGCAAGAAGCCTGTTTAACCGGGACGCCACCCTGTGGGCCGGCTGGGTGATCATAGGACAGGAGACATCCCTCTATAACAGCGGGGACACCGGATACGGGCCGCATTTTCGACAGATCGGCCAGCGCTATGGACCGTTTGATATTACCCTGATGGAAGGGGGACAATACAATGAACGCTGGCCTGATTCCCATATGTTTCCCGAGGAATCTGTCCAGGCCCATATCGATGCAATGGGGGATGTGATGCTGCTGACCCACTGGGGCGCCTTCTCACTGTCCCTTCACGGCTGGTCGGAGCCCATTGAACGGGCATGGGCGGAAGCCCGGGACCAGCAGGTATCCCTGATCGCTCCTCGAATCGGGGAGACCGTAAACCTCAAGGATTTGGACCTTACCGTAACCCCCTGGTGGGATTAACCGGCGAATTCCTGAAATTGTGAATAAATACCTATTTTTTCTAGGACTTTTTAAAGTATAATTAAAGATATGCATAATTCAGAATTTATATTCAGCGGATAGCAGACCGGAACATCGTTAATAAATTTATTTAAAAAGGCAGGGGATCTTATGAAAGAAAAGGAAAGTGTGAAGGATTCAGATCAGGGAGTATCGAGAGAACCTAAAAGAAGACGAAGGGCAAAGGGACGGGAGAGAAGGGTTTATCCCTCCTGGATATTGGCCGCAGGGCTGATTATCGGTCTTTTCCTGCTGGAGACGATCTTTCGGGTATTTACCACGGGTAATATGATTACCCCCGGCCTTTTTATCGGGCTGGTGTTTACCGGTTCCCTGGCGCTGATTCTTTACGGGCTGGTGGGGGGCCTTGATAAAAGGGTCAGAAGCTGGATCATGGGCCTACTATTTGGACTTATTTGGATTTTTTATGCAGGCCAGATGGTTTATTACGAAATCTTCGATACCTTCACTACCACCTATTCCATTCGGCACGGGGGGCAGGCAGCCGAGTTTTGGAGAGACGGCCTTTCGGGCATGAGCCGGACGGCTTTGCCGATTATACTGATGCTTATTGTGGCGGTTCTGCTGACGGTTCTGGTGAAAAAGAGCGGGCCGAAAGAGAAATTCAGTAAAAAAATGATGCTGCTTTTCGTCATTGGAGGACTGATCCTTCATATGGGCGGGGTGGGAATTGTAAATATTTATGACAATGGAGAAAACTCCCCCCATAATCTTTACCATAACGTCCACTATCCCCGGCAAAGCGTGGATAATTTAGGTTTTTATACTTTTATGCGCCTGGATATTTATCGCTACATTACGGACTGGTCACCGAGCTTTGCCGGGGAGCTGCCGACTTATGATGAGGAGGAAATTACCGCTGAAGATCCTCCGGAAAAGGTCAGCCCCTCTACCGGACGAAGTGAGGAGCCCACCGATGAGGACGTAGAATATACGGCACCGGTGGTGGAATACAATGTGCTCGATATTGACTTTGAACAGCTGATTGAAGAGGAAACCCGGGAGGAAATTATTGAGATGCATGAGTATTTCCGAAGACGGCCCCCTTCACAGAAAAATAGCTACACCGGAAAATATGAGGGCTATAATTTAATCGTGCTCACCGCCGAAGGTTTTTCCCATTTGGCCCTTCATCCGGAAGTTACCCCCACGCTTTATAAAATGGTTCATGAAGGATATCATTTCGTAAACTTTTACACCCCGATCTGGGGCGTCAGTACTCTGGACGGGGAATACGTGGCAAATACCGGGCTGATCCCGAAAAGCGGCGTGTGGAGTTTTCGGGAGTCCAGCAGGAATGAAATGCCCTTTGTATTCGGGAATCAAATGAGTGCCCTTGGCTACCGGACCAACGCCTATCATAACCATTACTACCGTTACTATGACAGGCATCTGTCTCATCCCAATATGGGCTATGACTATAAAGGCATCGGCAACGGTCTGCAGATCACCAGTGCCTGGCCCAGATCGGACCTGGAGATGATGGAGGCCTCCATTCCCGAGTATATCGATGATCAGCCCTTTCACGCTTACTATATGACGGTCAGCGGACATCTTCAGTACAACTTCAGCGGAAATGCCATGGCACTGAAAAATCGGGGAGTGGTGGAGGACCTGCCGTATTCCACTGCGGCGCGGGCCTACCTGGCAACCCAGGTAGAGCTTGACCGGGCAATGGAGTTTCTGTTGGAGACCCTTGAGGAAAAGGGGATTGGGGAAAATACTTTGATCGTTCTGAGCTCGGATCATTATCCCTACGGACTGGAACACGATGAAATTGAAGAGCTTGAAGGGGCGGCGGTGGACCGGAATTTTGAACTTTACCGCAACGCCCTGATCATGTATGCCCCGGGCATGGAGGGAAAAACCTTTGACGCGCCGGCGTCCAGTCTCGATATTATGCCAACGGTTTCCAATATGATGGGGCTGGATTTCGATTCAAGACTGTTTATGGGCCAGGATTTAATGGCCCCGAGGGACCCGCTGGTGATCTTCCAGAATCGGAGCTTTATCACCGACAAAGGCCGGTTTAATGCTTCTACCGGCGAATTTTTCCTGAAGGAAGGGGTGGAGGTGACGCCGGATTATAGGGAGACCGTCAGCAACCGGATCAGTGCGAAGTTTCATTTTTCCGCCCGGATTCTGGACAATGATTATTACAGTATAATCATGGACAGCCTGGAATAAGACAAAGCAGGATACTCCAGAGTCAAGAAACATCTTGAGGAATACAAAAAGCGGGGACCTTAAAAGGGCCGCGCTTTTGTTTGTTATTAGGTCTTAACGCAGCTCGAAGGCTCCGGTGTAGAGTCAGGGGACAGAAAATTAAAGGGTATCAGAAAAAACTGCGGCCTATTGTGAAGCCGGGATAAATCCCTTATAATGGTGTTTATATGAACGGATTCAGGAATAAATACAAGAAACGAGGGAGAAATATGACAAATCAGTGGAATACCGCTGCCGGTCGGGACCAGAGGATCGGGGTCCTGTTCGGGATCCTGGCTTTTATTATGTGGGGCAGTCTTCCGGTGTACTGGAAGCTGTTAAATGAGATCCCCGCCCTGGAAATTCTTGCCCACCGGATTACATG
>SKOH01000120.1 GCA_007120165.1 Clostridiales bacterium | reverse complement strand
TTCCGGTGGACCCGGAAATATAATTAATGCTTACCGTGGATCCGTCGGTTACCTTGCTTTCTCTTCGGATAATCACCAGGGGTTTGTTCAGGGCCCTGGCAGTCATAAAGGCCAAGGGGATCCCCTTGGTCTCCACGGTCACAATATAATCGGGATCCAGTTCCTGAAATTTGGCGGCAAAAATATTGGCCACCCCCTCCACCAGTCGGGTGGAGTACATTATATCCGGCATATATAAAAAGCCTCCGGAGATGATCCGCCCCGGGTCTCTTAACCGGTCACTGATCTCCTCTAAAATCCTTCGGGTATATTTCTCCGAGGCCTGGGGAATGTATTTCACCCCTCCGGCGGCGCCGGCCACGGTTTTGATTTTACCTTCCCCCGCTTTTTCCAGGGCATTTTTTATAATCAGCATATCCTCACTGATGCTGGACTTTGCCGCATTCAGCTGTTCGGAAAAAAAACTCAATGTAAGAATTTCGTTGGGGTGTTCCAGCAGGACTTTCATGATCCGACTGACCCGTTCACTTCGTTTGAATTTCATTAGGGCCTCCTTAAAATCCGAATGTTTTCATCATCGATTTTCATTTTATTCGTTTCTTTTTAAAAAAGCAACCACTTTTGCGGAAACTTTTAGGTTTTTGATTTTCCTGATTTGTGGTATCATACAGTAAGACTGATTAATGAAGTTATGAAAACCAAAGGAGCGAAATTATGAAATTTAATCTGACTGATAATATTAAACATATACATTTAATTGGGATTGGCGGAATCAGCATGAGCGGTATCGCGGAGATTTTACTTAAGGAAGGTTTTGAAGTGACGGGCTCGGATATGGCAACGACGCCGATCACTGAGAAGTTAAAGGCGAAGGGGGCCCGGATAGACTTCGGCCATACCGGCACCTTAGTGAAGGATTCGGATTTAATCGTATACTCCGCAGCCATTAAAGCCGACAATCCGGAGAGGATGCTGGGAAAGAAGCAAAACATCCCGGAGATTGACCGGGCGGAAATGCTTGGAAAGATCATGAAAAGCTACCCCCATGCCATTGCCATTGCCGGGGCCCATGGTAAAACCACCACCACCTCCTTTATCTCCCTGCTGCTGGAGTATGCGGATCTGGACCCGACCATTATGGTCGGCGGAAACCTAAAGGAAATCGACGGAAACATTAAAATCGGAAGCAGCGACTATTTTGTCACCGAAGCCTGTGAGTACTACGAAAGCTTTTTACAGTTCCAGCCCAAAATCGGCGTACTCCTTAATATCGATAAGGACCATCTGGACTATTTCACCGATATGGACCACATTGTCCGGGCCTTTAAAGGCTTTGCGGAGCTGGTTCCCGAGGACGGTCATTTAATCGCCTTTAACGACAATCCCTATATCCGGGAAATCCTTCCCGGTCTTACCTGTCGGAAGGTGACCTACGGCGTTTCGGTAGAATCGGATTTCATGGCGAAAAATGTGGTGTTCAACAATTCCGCCCATCCCACCTTTGATCTTTACCATAAAGGGGAAAATCTTGGGGCCATTACCCTGCAGGTTCCCGGAATGCACAATGTCTTTAATGCATTGGCATCCATTGCCGTGGCCTTTACGTTGGGACTTTCCCTAACCGATATTCAGACCAATATTACCCGCTTTACCGGCATCCATCGCCGCTTTGATATCCTGGGAAAGGTGAAAGGGGCCACGATTGTCGATGATTATGCCCATCACCCGGTGGAGATCAGAGCCACGCTGGAGGCGGTTGGAAATTATAAGCACCGCAAGGTCTGGTGTGTATTCCAGCCCCATACCTTCAGTCGTACTGAGGCGCTTTTGGAGGACTTTTCCCAGGCCTTCACCTTGGCGGATCATGTAATTCTTTCGGACATCTACGCTGCCCGGGAAATCGACGACGGCGCCATCAGCAGCGAAACCCTGCTGGCCCTGATGACGGATCATCCCGAGACCTATTATTTAAAAACCTTCGAAGAAATCCGGGACTTTTTATATGCCCGAATCCAGCCCGAGGACATCGTCCTTACCATGGGGGCCGGAGACGTGCACCGTATCGGCGAAATGCTCCTGGCCTTAGAAGAGGACAATAATCCAGGCATCAAATAACCATCGAATCAAGAATTCAAAATCAAATATCCCCAACTAAATACAGCAATAATCCCACGGTGCCGAAAATAAGCGGCACCGTTTTTTATGTCCTAAAGGATCGGCTCAGGGAGTGCCAACCCGCTGGCCGAAAAAAAACAGTCCATGGGGAAAAGAAAGGAGACGACGACTTTTTCCCGCGGTCTCCTTTTAAAAAAAGAGGACAAAGACTTGGCATCTTTGTCCCCGGAACAGTTACTCGGTCCCCTTGTCTTTTCTATTCTTTTTTCCATTATCCCGGAGGTATTCTGTTATCAGAAAGTCCCGGCGGATGTATTTGCTGTAGAAGTATCTTCGTTTGCCCCAGTCGTTTTTCAGCCGGTCTTCCAGCCGGCTTCGATACTCCTGGAAGGCCTCGACCTCTTCATCGCTGACCGCTGCATCTCCGTATTTGCTCCGGACGAAAATATGGGTCAGCTCCTTAATGCCGGTTCTTCTTTCTTCGTAGAGCTTATAGGCAATGCGGTCGGCAAACTCGTAGTGGGTCTCCCCTTCCTTCGGCTCCTGACCGAGCTTTCGGATCAGCTCTAGCAGATAGGCGTATAAACAAAGCACTTTCTTTTTCGCCGTCCAGCTTCTCATTCGCCGTTCCCGGCGTCGATAGATCAGCAGGCCGTAGAGGAACCGTGCGGGCATAAAGCCGATGAACACCAGCGCCAGGGCGATTACCGCCCCGCGGGGAGCCCCTGCAGGCACTCCGGCATCGGTATCCTGGCCTGCGTCCCCCCGGTCTCCGGCCTGGACGTCATCATCCACATCGATCCCGAGATCGTCAAAGTCCTCCTGGTCAAACTCCGGAACATCGGTATCCATGTCCCCTTCTCCCTCTTCCTCCAGATCCGGGGCCTCGTCCTGGCGATTGGGCTGGGGGAATGCCGGGGTGGGTTCAAAATTGACCCATCCCACCGGTTCGATAAAGGCCTCTACCCAGGTATGGGCATGGCGCTGCCGCACTTCGTAAACCCCCGGTTCACCCTCTAGCGGGTCCCGGGCCACATATCCTTCAATATAACGGACCGGAATGTCTTCCAGGCGAAGCATAACCGCCATGGCCGTGGCGAAATAAGTGCAGTAGCCTTCCCGGGTTTCAAACAGGAAATGGTCCACAAATTCTTCATCCAGGGGCAGGGGCTCCACCTGGGTGTTGTAGCCGTAGGCTTCCCTCAGATGGGCCTCAATGGCCCTGGCCTTTTCATAATCCGACTCCGCCCCGGCGGCGTCAATGATGCTGGCGGTAAGCTCCCGGGTACGTTCCGTAATTTCATCCTCCGGCAGCTGCAAATAGATGGACAGGTCCTGTAAATCCTCTTTTCGAAGGTCCAGGTCCGTCTCCAATAGCTCGCCGTAGGCCAGGGGTTTTTGGACTTTAATCGTGTAGCTCTCCCGCTGATACACCCCTTCGGGAAATACCAGTACCCCGTCCCGGTTGACAATGACCTCGTCTCCTCTGCTGGAGCGGACCTCCACCGGCTGGTGGGGGCTGAAAAGACTTCGGGAGGAAAACTCCTCATGGGTGATCGTGATAAAGGCCTGGCGGAAGTACTGATCTTCCTCCTCCGCCGTCAGTCCGCCGAAATCCTCGGATAAACGGTAGGTTTCCGAGGGTTCGGAGATGGTCTCCCAGCGGTTGTCCTGATAGGTATGGCGTACATTTCCCCGAAGGTAATTGGGCTCCGAGGCCTGAACCGTCATAATCACCCGGCCGCTTAAGCTTACGGGCCCGCCCAGGCGGGCGCTTTCCCGCTGAAATCCGGTATCACTGAAATCAAAGGTATCCGCTTCCCTTGCTCCCCGGGTATAGAGGCTGTCGGAGCGCATATCCTCCACGAAGGGAAATACATCGTAGACCCGCTGTTCCAGCCATTGCCACTCCAGGGCGTTTCCGGATTTCGGAAGGACCATTGCCAGAATAATAATCAATGCGCTGTAAATCCCGACCGTCTGTATCCACGGTCCGTATAGGCTGTCGATTCGGGTACGCTCCTTGCCCTCCCAGTCCCGCTGCTCTTCGAAGTATCGATTCATCCCAAAGAGCAAGAGGAAGGCAACCAGAAAGACTACTGTCATCCCATAG
>SKOH01000124.1 GCA_007120165.1 Clostridiales bacterium | reverse complement strand
TCAGAAAATTAACTTCTGAGATCTCAAGGAATCATCTGCTATGTTGTTGAAATTTAAAGGGTTTTAAAACTTTGTATTCTTAGAGCCTCACAAAAGTCGACCCCTTGTATGGGAACGAAGGGACAGTGTACCTGTCCCTTTGTCCCACCTTTGTCCCATTCTCTTCTTTACTCTTTATCCAGCCAGTCAATTGCCCCTTGGGCTAACAGCGCCGCCCCTTTCCAAAAGACACTTTCATCCAAATCAAATTTTGCATTATGATGGGGATAGAACTCACCGTTAACGCTTTTGGCGGATCCTAAGAAAAAGAAGGTTCCGGGCACTTCTTGTAAGAAGTAGGCCATATCTTCGCCGCCCATCACCGGGGTGCTGAGTTCGATGATTTCCTCTTTCGAAACAATACTCTCTACGGTTTTTACAAATTCTTCGGTAAAGTCTTTATCATTCACTAATGGCGGGTATCCGAAGGTGTATTCCAGCTCATAGTCTCCTCCCATTCCCTTGCAAATGGAAGAGGTGATCTCTTCTATTCGCCGAGCAATCAGTTCCCGCACCTCTTGATTCGTAGCCCGGACGGTTCCCTCAATGCTGACGGTGTCCGGTATGATATTGTAAGCCCTTCCTCCGTTTAAACTTCCGATGGTAAGGACCGCCGGTTCCGTGGCTTTAATGTTTCTGCTGACAATGGTTTGTAAGGCGGTGATTAATTGTCCGGTCATGGCTACAGGGTCTTTTCCTAATTCAGGATAGGCTCCGTGGCATCCTTCGCCTTTAACGGTTATCAAAAAACGGTCCAGACAAGCCATTAAATTCCCATAGCTAATCCCTACAACACCGTTTTTAATATCCTTAGAAATGGATCCGATGTGCAGGCCCAATACCGCGTCCACCGTTGGATTTTCCATTGCTCCTTCCTCGATCATGGGTTTCGCCCCGCCCGGGCCTTCTTCTGCCGGTTGAAATATCAGTTTAATATTTCCGTTAAGTTTCTCCCGATTTTCCTGCAATACTCTAGCGGCTCCAAGCAGCATGGCCGTATGGGCGTCATGTCCGCAGGCATGCATGTTTCCATTGCCTGAAGCAAAGGGCAGGCCGGTCTCTTCCTCGATGGCTAATGCATCCATATCCGCTCGTAAAGCGATGGTTTTCCCGTCTTTTTTTCCTTCAATGAGACCCACAATTCCATAGCCGCCTACTCCCTCTTTAAATTCAATGCCCATTTCATCCAGTTGTTTTGCCACATACTCCGCGGTTTTAGGCAGTTCCAGTCCCACTTCCGGTATTTTATGCAGCGCTCTTCTCCACTCAATTATTTCCTTCTCTACCGCTTTGATATCCTCTTTGATCTTCATCGGTTTCCCTCCCTGCTTCCTATGGATTACTCGACAAGATACTTCTTAATCATCGCTACATAAAATTTTGTAGCCTCCATTAGACTTTCAATCGTGATGTGTTCATTCGGTTGATGGGCCATATTGGCATCTCCCGGGCCGTAAAATATAGCCGGCAGGTTCGTCGGAGGCAGAAAAACTGCTGCATCGGTATAAAAGTTTACCCCTTGAGGTTCCACCGCTTTATTAAAGTTCTCTTTTATCACCTCTTGACTCAATTGAACGAAAGGATGGTTTTTATCGGTCTCTACGGCGGGCCGATTGTTTTGAATCGCGATGTCCGCATCAAAAGTATCGTCTTTTTCTTTTAGTTTGCCAATGATTTTTTCAATATCCTTGATGATCTCGTCGTGATCCATTCCCGGAACGGTACGCATATCCACGGTAATCGAGCATTTATCCGGAACCACATTGGTCTTTACGCCCCCATTGATGGTGGATACGTTCATACTGGGGTGTCCTAACAAATCGTTTTCTTCATAGTCATACTGATAATTAAAGAGCTCGCTTAAAAAAGTGTGCATTTGTTTAACCGCATTCACGCCCTGTTCGGGGAACGCCCCATGGGCGGTTTTTCCATAGGTTGTAATTTCAATCCAAAAGGCGCCTTTTTCCGCGATGTTGATTCCGCAGGAGCTGGGCTCGCCAATCACAATGGCGCCGACCCCTTCAAGGCCTCCTTTTTCCAAATAGTCAATGGCACCGATACTGTCGGTTTCTTCCCCGGCGGTCCCGGCAATGATTAAGTCCCCTTCAAGTTCAAGTCCTGCGTTTTTGACGATCTTCGCTGCAATCATCATGGCCGCCAGTCCGCCCTTCATGTCCGCAGAGCCTCTTCCATAAATTTTTCCCTCTGCAATTTCTCCGGAAAAAGGGCCATACTTCCACTCTACATCCCCCGGAGGCACGGTATCCAGGTGGCCGTTAAATAACAATGCCTTTCTTTGTCCCGAACCTTTGATCTTTCCGATCACATTGGCCCGGGTCTTTGTAAGGTCATGAATTTCCGTTTCCATATCAAAGCTTTTCATCTGTTTTTCCATGTACTCTGCTAAGGGTTTTTCGTCCCCGGGACTGTTCACGGTATTAAACCGGATCATCTCCTGCAGTAAGGTTACGACCTCTTCTTGGTTTACTTGATCAAATAACACCTGATTTTTCATAAGTTCCTCCTTTAATCTGTTTTTTCTTTTTTATGGGTTTTAACTGCAAATCCGATGGTACTGAATACGCAAATCGGTATTACTAGCCAGATCGGGATCACACGAATAACCCCTAATATTATAAGCCCCACCGAAATGGCGAAAACGCCGTACTTGGGATACTTAATCGAAAACATTACAAACAAGGCACCGAAAATTGCGGGCAGTACAAAGTCAAAGGCATCAACCACGACCTCAGGAAAAACACCGATTATAGCATTGCCCGCTACCGCTGCAATGGTGACCACAATTAAATTCGTAATGATCGATCCTGCAATGCCGATGGTAGCCACCAGTTCCGCTTTTTTGGAACCCGGTTCCACCTGCAGCACTTCCTGGGCTACCGCCGCACAGGGTACCCGCATATTGGCAATATTCCCGGATAAAAAGGACATATAGGTTCCCGGCATTCCTAAAATCGGAAAGTAAGATACGGGCTCCACGATGTACCATGAACCATAGACGGAAACGATTAAAAACCAACCGGTAAGGATGGCACCTAAGGGCGGGATTGCTCCGTGGGCCAGCCATAAGTAGATCACCGGCAGAAAACTTAACGGGATGGCCAACAGCAGCGTATAACGGCCTGCCCTTATGATCGGTTTCGTAAATGCATTTTCATATGCTATGTCGTTATTCTTTGTATTATCCATCATTCAACCACCTCTCTTTATACAAACATTACGGCAACAAACATTCCTGCGACCATTGCCAGTCCTAAATTATATTCTTTTAGTGCAGGGACACTGTCTGATATTTTAACCAGTACCGCCATGGTAAGACCGGCTACCACTGCAGCGATTAGTCGTCCGCCTCCAGCCAGCAGGTGTCCCGTAGTTAAGTACGCCATTACTCCTAACATTGCGGCTCCTCCGATTTTTCCCATCAGAACCGTGTCCCCTCCGGCAATTTTATTTCTGGCGCTTTCTAATTTATGGGTAAACAGTCCGCAAAATAATAACCATCCAATTCCGTTTAAGGTCATGGTCCAAAAGGATGTGGCAAAGGCGGTTACCCCGTACTCCGGAGAGCCGAATTCTATTCCCAGAGCCTCCGCTCCCATTTGGGCCGCTACCAGTTCCGTTGGTGCCGCTCCGATAAATGAAAGTCTGAGCCAAGTAAGGGGGGCGCCAATTACGGACATCATCCCGAGCATTACGATAAAAACCGCAACCGCAGGTCCGATAGCGGAAATGGCACCTGCTCGAAAAGCATGCATAGCTTCTTTTCTGGTTAAGGAAACCAGCTGGGATGCTTTAAATGCCCGCTTTGTGAAAATTATTGCCTGCAAACCTACCATTACCACAGCGGGTAAAGCCATAATCCAAAGCATCGGATCATTAGCAACTTCTAAATAATCTGACATATACACTCCTCCTTTAAAAATTAATACCTGCCTTTTCCCTCCTTTCCTAAGCTTCTTACTCTATTAAATTCTAGTTTTTCCTCCCAAACCCTTTAGAATCTTCCGACAACTCATTACGGATTTTTGTAAGCTTGGGCGTTTCTACAAAAACTTTTGGTTTTTTTGTAATTATGCATAAAAAAAACACATTTTACTGTGTTTTTTAGTCTTTCCCGCTATTCAATAAATCGCAGCGTCAGTTCAATTTTGATCCGTTCCGTGGCATCGTTCAGGTCCAAACTGCATAACTGTTGTATTTTTTCAATTC
>SKOH01000177.1 GCA_007120165.1 Clostridiales bacterium | reverse complement strand
ATTACCGCCTGGGGAATCGGGGGCGTCTTCGGACCCTTGGTCGGCGGCCTTATCCGGGACTTTACCGGAGGGTATACCAACAGTTATTTAATTTCCGGTCTGCTTAGTTTAGTCGGAGTTTTCCTGGCACTTAAAGTTACCGCTCCGGCTTCGGAAAAAGTTATGGAGCCTGTGGTACAGAAATAAAACGTAAAAAGAACCTTGTCTTCTGACAAGGTTCTTTATTTTGTGCCCTCGGTTAAGGGCGGTTCGAATTATTTGATGGAGGCCTGATAGATTTTATCGATGGACGCTTCTAATGTCCGGTCGAATTCTTCATCGGACTGATCTGCGGAGAGGCCTTCCACTAAGGCTCTGGAAAAGCTGGCGATGACGCCGGGGTTTCTGGCTAGCAGCTCTACGGCTTTATCCCGACTGTAACCTCCCGACAGGGCCACCACCCGTAAAACCTTAGGATGGTTTACCAGATCCTCATAAAAACCTTCTTTAGTGGGAATCGAAAGTTTCAGCATAACCATCCGATCATCGGGCATGGTATCCAGATGCTTAAGGATTTCCTTTTTCAGCAGTTCTTCCGATTTTTCCTTGTCGGCACTGTTGATGTCTATTTCCGGCTCAATAATGGGCATCAGCCCCTGGGCCAGAATCTGATTTCCATACATAAACTGCTGATTGACCACACTTTCAATACCCTCTTCATTGGCCTCTTTAATGACGGAGCGCATTTTGGTACCGAAAACATCCAGTTTTTTGGCCCGCTGTACGGACTCATCCAGCGTGGTAATGGGTTTCATCAGTTGTACTCCATCGGAGATTTCCGCCAGACCCTTGTCTACCTTTAAGAAAGAAGGAATGCCTTTTTCCTTCCATAGGTATTCCGGTGTGGGCATACCTTCGACTTCCCGGTCCATGGTCTGTTCAAACAGGATCACCCCGAGAATTTTGTCTCCTGTAAAGGACGGGCTGCTCATAATACGCGTTCGCATCCTGTGGACCATATCAAACATCTCTTCTTCGGTTTTGTAGGCGTCTTCCTGTACACCATATGCGGCTAGCGCTTTGGGTGTGCTGCCCCCGCTTTGGTCCAGGGCTGCGATAAATCCATCGCCTTTACGCATTCGATCGATCTGTTGATTGTTCACTATACCACCTCGTTTCTAAATATTTAATTACTGTCTCCTAGTTCCCACATATAACAATATATGGTGCGAGTCTCTCAATTATTTATATACCCATATAGGTAGTTAACTAATCGAAACAAGCCGGTTTATCTTTCTTTCATTTGGTCATTTCCTTATGCCATCAATTAATTCGGAAGTAATGGCAGCCGAGATGAGAATCGTCGGCAGTCCGCTGCCGGGATGGGTGCTTCCCCCTACAAGGTATAGGTCCTTAACGTCTTCGTAACGGTTGTGGGGCCTGTAATAAAGCATTTGATTAATGTTATGGGACAGGCTGAAAGTTGCTCCGAAGTAAAGGTCCATTTCTTCTTCCCAATCCTTCGGCGTAATTATTTTTTCCACTTCAATCGCTTCTCTGAGTCTCGGATATCCTCCCCGTTTTTCTACCAGGTCCAAGATTTCTTCTTTGAATTGCTCCTTCAAAGTGTCCCATGGAATTTTGCTTCGATTGTTCGGCACGGGTACCAGAATATATAGGGTGGATTTTCCTGGGGGCGCCAGGGTAGGATCGGTTTTCCATGGATTTTGCAAATACACTGCAGGATCCTCCGGGAGTTGGTAATCCCGCGTCAATTGGTTCATGTTTTTTTTATAATCCGATGAAAAAAGCACTTGATGATGGGGAAAATCATATTGGCGATTCAGCCCTAAATAAATCATAAAGGTCGAACAGGAGTATTTCATATTCCTCAGTTTTTTGTCGGTATACTTTTTCCGGTGCCTCTCCGGTACCAACTTCTCCATCCCCTTGGAAAAATCCGCATTCATGATAACGCAGTCTCCCAAAATCTGTTTGCCGTCTTTTAACTGTAAGCCCTTTGCTTCACCCTGTTCAACAAGGACTTCCGTCACTTCCTGATTAAGAAGTAAAGTCCCTCCCTCTTCTTGGAAAATTCTTCCCATGGTTTTCGTCAATGCCCCCAGACCCCCAATGGGGTGAAAAATCCCATAACGGTGTTCAATGAAGGGGATGATGCTAAAGGTACCGGGGCAGTGCCATGGAGACATGCCTAAATATTTTGACTGAAAGGTAAAGGCCTGTTTCAATAAATCCCCTTTAAAATACTGTCCCAATTTTCGATAAAGACTGATATGGGCATCAATTCCCGGTAATTTCATTAAGAATCCCGGTTGAAAAAAAATTCGGGGATTGTCATAGGCTTGCTTTAGAAATGGGACCATCATTTGATACTTAATGCTTTCCTTATCCAAAAAAGCTTGATAACCCCCTTCTTCTTCAGGGAAGCATCGAGCCATCTCTTTTTTCATTTTTTCTCGATCCGAGCTGGGATGAAACTCTTTTCCCTCGGGGTATACCAAACGGTAAAGGGGATCAATGTTTTGAAGGTCCATTTCCACGTCCAGCTCTCTTCCTACCTTATGAAAAAGTTCTTCAAAGACTGATTTCATAATCAAAAAGGTGGAACCTAAATCAAAACGAAATCCCTCCATGGTAAAGGTGGAGGTCCTCCCTCCAACAAAGCCGTGTTTTTCAAAAATGGTTACCAGATGCCCCCGACGGGCAAGCAGCATCCCGGCGGCTAAGCCTCCCGGGCCGGCACCGATGATCAGTATTTTTTTTGGGTTTTTATTCTTATCCTTCATCAACCACACCTAGCCCTTCCGGTTTACCCATTCTTCCAAAATCGGAATATCCGGTCGCATATCTTCCATCATGATCGCATCAGGATTGCAACGGATCACCATACCATCCAAGTACATCAGGGATTTAATAATCGGAAAAATCCCTTTCTCAAAGTCCATACCGTGATGCACCCCAAGCTTAATGGTTTCCATCATTTGCCTGGTAAGACTGACCTCCGAGACGGATTTCCCGGGGAAGTTTTCGTATAATTTATTGAATTTTATCCGGTATTTCTCAAATTTCTCTTCAGAAAGCTGGGTTTCCGACATCTGATGCAGGGCCTCGGCGCACTGATCAAACTCATTATGGCTTAAATGTTTCATGAAGTTAAAAAGCCCGACCCGAAGATTTTCCGACACGGAGCCCAAGGCGCCACAGTCTACAAAATAATATTTATCATTATAAACAATCAGATTACCCGGATGCAAGTCTCCATGAAAGCGACCGATGCCGAACATAAAAAATCCCTGCAGACGAAAAAGCCTTCGTAGAAACTTGTAATCCATCGATTCCTTTTCCAATAACCGCTCCACCGTCTCTCCCACAATTTCCTCCGAAACCATGACCTTTTCATTGGATAACTCGGGGTAAATCTTAGGAAAATCCAAATCACTTAAGTCGAGACGGGTGTGATATTCCTGGTATATCTCCCGTAACTCCAGTTGATGTTTTATTTCATTATCCAGATTCAGCTCCGACAGGGTATCCTCTCGAATCATTTCGATTAAGGCCACAGGGTTTGCTACCCGGCGAAGTTTCGGGTAAAAAAACGTTACCACTTTAAAAAAATCCATTACCCGGTTGGCATCCCGTCGGAAGTTTTCCGTAAAGTTTTTTTTAATAACTTTCACTACCACCGCCGTACCGTCCTTTAATTCCCCCCGATGCACTTGGCCGATGGAGGCGCTGGCCATAGGTTCTTCTTCAATGGAGGCAAAATGATCATACCAGTCCTTTTGTACGTAGGATTTTAATAATATGTCCAATTCTTCACTGGGCAGCGTTTGATTATCCTGATAAAGCTTAGAGAGTTCCGTTGTGGTCTCGGGATTTAAAAAATCAATACGAAGGGCAAAGGCTTGTCCGATTTTTACTGCAAGAAGTCCTTTATCCTGTATTTTGTTGATATCCGGCTTACCCTTCTTAAATATTTCGTGGATCAGTCCAAAAAAAGAAATTATATTCATCGGATTTCCTCCTTGTGGTACATCCAGAGATTCAATATTGATTAATTATACCCATTACCGGAAACGAACATCACAGGTGCCTGACGAAGTGGTATTTTCGACTTTATCGTTTAAATTTACATTAGGCAGAATCCTTCTGAACATTGGTATCAATAGAAAAAACCCCTCATCCCTAATGCATAAAATTTCATTCAAGATAAGCCGCCGGACAGATGCTGATACATTTTCCGCAGGTGTCGGCACCGGAAATATTAAT
>SKOH01000099.1 GCA_007120165.1 Clostridiales bacterium | reverse complement strand
GGGGCAGGGGATACGAAGTTTCCGATGTATTCCTCCTTATTGGGGATCTGGGGAATTCGGGTAATCGGGGTTTATATTTTAAGTATTCGAATGGGTTATGGCCTGGTAGGTGTTTGGATGGCCTACGCCATCGATATTACTGTTAGAGGAATTATTTTGATGATCCGCTTTATAAAGGGTAGATGGAAAGACATTGAAATTACGTAAAAAAGGAGGAAGAGGCCTTTGGAAAATCATAAACACCCCAATCACAAACAGCTGATTAACCGAATGTCCCGGATTGTCGGGCACTCGGAGGCCATTAAAAGAATGCTGGAGGATGAAAAGGAATGCAGTGATATTTTAATACAAATTGCAGCGGTAAAATCCGCTCTTAATAATGTGGGAAAACTGATACTGAAAGATCATATGAATCATTGTATTGTAGAAGCGGTGGAACAGAATGATCAGGAAGCGTTGAAAAAATTGGATGAGGCTATTGAGAAATTTATAAAATAAATCCCTGCATCCTGCCTTGTAATGGAGTAAATTTTATGCTAAATTATATATATGTTGTATACGCAGCTTTTGTTAAATACCATATATAGATTAATGCACCAAACAATACAAGACGGGAAAGGGGTATTACGATGATTAGAGTAGAAAAACGGAATGGTAAAATTGTAGATTTTGAATCGGAAAAAATTATTGCCGCGGTGAAAAAAGCCATGAATGAAACGGAAGACGGAATTGATGAGGCCTTGGCAAAAACCATCGGCGAAGATGCGGTGGAAGCCTTCAGTGGCAAAGATGTGGTAAATATTGAGGAAATCCAGGACTACGTCGAGCTTCAGTTAATGCAGACGAGACCCGAGGTAGCCAGAAAATACATCGTCTATCGTCAGGAACGGGCCATCCTTCGGGAGCAGGGCTGGACGATGTCGGACCTGCAGCGGGATATTTATGAAAAGAAATACCGCTACGACGCCGAAACCTTTGATGAGTTCTTAAACCGGGTAGGGGGAGACAACAGTCCGGTAAAAAAGGCGATTAAAGACAAGAAGTTTATGCCCGCAGGAAGAATCCTGGTCGGAAGAGGCCTGGACAAACTGGGACGGAAAATCACTCTGAGTAACTGTTACGTAATGCCTAAGGTGGAAGACAACATCGAATCCATTTTTGATACGGCAAAGTACCTGGCAAGAACCTATTCCTACGGCGGAGGCGTCGGACTTACCCTGTCCAATCTGCGGCCGAAGGATTCAAAAGTAAACAATGCGGCGAACACCACAACCGGCGCCGTAAGCTTTATGGATTTATATTCCCTGGTTACCGGACTGATCGGCATGCGGGGGCGACGGGGTGCGCTGATGCTGAATCTTGACTGCAACCATCCGGATATTGAGGAATTCATCAATGTGAAGAATGATCTGGAAAAAGTAACCTATGCCAACATTTCCGTAAATGTGGATGATAAATTTTTAGATGCGGTAAGAAATGATGAAGACTACGAATTATATTTTAAAGTTGAGGCTTCGGGAGAGGAAATCCGAAAAGTGGTCCGGGCCAAGGATCTGTTTAACAAACTGGCCTATAACAACTGGAATATGGCGGAACCGGGAATTTTATACAAAGACCGGATCGATTCCTGGCACTTAATGAGTGAGGATAAGAGCTTTGAATTTGCCGGGGTGAACCCCTGCGCGGAAGAAACCCTTCCGGCCTTTGGAAGCTGCAACCTTTCATCCATCAACTTAAGTGAATTTGTAAAGCACCCCTTTACCAAATACGCACGGTTTGAATTTGAGAAATTCGGTGAAATGGTACGCAGCGGTGTGATTTACTTAAATGAAATTTTGGATGAGAACATGAACCTGCATCCCTTAGAACAGCAGCGGGAGATGTCCAAAGAACTTCGACAAATCGGTCTTGGCATCATGGGCCTTGCGGATATGTTCATCAAGATGGGGGTTCGGTACGGAAGCAGTGAATCCATCTCGCTGATCCATCAAATCGGAAGAATTATGGTCAACGAAGCCCTGCGACAGTCCGCAATGATGGCGGAGGCCGACGGCCCCTTCCCGCGATTCAATAAGGAAGCGGTACTACAGTCGCCCTTCCTCCGGGAAAATGCCGACAGTGATGTCATCGAGCTGATTGAGGAACACGGCCTTCGAAACTCCCAGCTCCTTACGATTCCCCCCACGGGAAGCATCGCAACCTTAGTGGGATGCAGCAACGGAGTAGAGCCGATCTTCCAGGTAGCCTATACCAGGAAGTCCGAGTCATTGCATCATGAAGATACCTACTACAAAGTGTTTACACCGATCGTCAAAGAGTATATGAATGCGAATAATCTTTCCTATGAGGACGATCTGCCGGATCATATCGTAACCACTTCAAACCTGGACTATAAAGAACGAATTGAAGTACAGGCCACCTGGCAGCAGTATATCGACGCCAGTATTTCCTCTACGGTCAATGTGCCCCATGAATTTACCGTGGAACAGGTGGAAGACCTCTACCTTTACGCTGGAGAGCGGGGATTAAAAGGAATTACCATCTACCGGGACGGTTGTGCCCGAAGCGGAATTCTAATCACCGACCACCGGAAAGATAAGAAAAACCGGATTGAAGAGCTGCAGGAAGAAATTCGCCTGCTGGCCGATGAACAGATCAAGGAAGACCCGGACAGCTGCCCGATGTGCGACGGAAAACTGAACCACTCCGGAGGCTGCAGCGAGTGTCAGGACTGCGGATACAGTCCCTGCTCGATCTAACCTAAAGCCCTGATAATGAACCGTTAAATAAAACTTACTGAATCGCCTTGGGATTTCCAACAAAATCCCTAGGCGATTTTGCTATATTCACCGGAATTCTAACCGCTTTACTAATCTTAATCGCTCTAATCTGGGGCAAAAGCTACTAAGACCGGTGTTTAGGAAAGAACCCCAGGGGTAAGGGAATGATAAGAGATAAAGGAGGCGAGCGGATGAGTTATCTGTTTATTATCAACGAGGGACCCTATGGAAATGAACGCACGTATAATGCCCTGCGCCTGGCCCGGAGCCTTCAAAAAAAGTCCGGGGAGGCTGAAATAACCCTTTTTATGGTGGGAGACGGAGTCAGCTGTGCAGCGGCGGAGCAAAAAACCCCGGAGGGATTTTATAATATCGGAAGCATGATCAAATCCATTCTGGTGAAAAAAGGCAAAGCAAAACTCTGAGGAAGCTGTATGGAGGCTCGGGGTCTGAGCGAGGACAGCATCATCGAAGGATGTGAGCAAAGCGGTATGGATGAACTGGCACAGTTAAGTCTGGATGCAAAAAAAGTTTTCACTTTTTAACCGAAGCGGGGCGGATGACCCCGCTTTGAACATTTTATTTTAAATGTTCTCCGGATCTGATGAAATGTCTTAGGAAATATCCTTCCCAGGGGGGAGGTGAAGCGTCTTAGCATAGGATATAATAAGCCATGACTGTTCGAAGTGTGAATATTTTTGGAACAAATTATTATAAGAAAGGTCGGGTAAAATGAAGGATAACATCCGAGAATTATTAAATGAGTTATATCCGGTGGATATTGTTCAGGTACTCCCGGTAACCGATGAGATGTACCGCTGTGAAGGTAAAGAAGGGACGTATTATGCGAGAATTACAAATTATAAAACCTATCAGGAGCAGCTGGAAGAGATCCGGTGGACAGACTACCTGCATCAACAGGGACTTTCAGTATCCCCCACAATCGCCTCCCGTAATGGAAAACCGATCGAACAAATCAAACTGGATGGGGTAAAACTTGTAGTCCTCTATGAAGCAGCTCCTGGAGTCCATCCCCCGAAAAGTTTGTGGAAGGCTTCGCTGCTTAAAGAGTTGGGCCGGCAAATCGGAAAACTTCACCGGTTATCGAAGGCCTATCAAAAAGAGGAAAAGGTTGTACATATCAAGGAATGGCATCAGAATGAGGAATACAATTTTTTGAAATACATACCGAAGGAACAGACAAAAATTCGAAGGATTGCTGAAGAGGTATTGATTGCAGTAAAAAATTTACCGAAAAATGATACCGCCTATGGCCTGATTCATGGGGATTTGTGGCTGGAAAATATTCTGGTGGATCCTCTGTCGAAGCTAACCATGGTGGACTTTCAGGACTGTGAAAAACACTATTTGATGTTTGATTTAGCGGTACCTATCTACAGCGCAGTTGAATATTCCTTCGACGGAAACGGAAACATTACCGATTATGCACGCAGTGTTACAGACGCCATCCTTAATGGATACCGGGAGGAACATCATCTAAGTGAAGAAATGC
>SKOH01000207.1 GCA_007120165.1 Clostridiales bacterium | reverse complement strand
TTTTCCCAATATTTTCTCCCCCTTAATCCTTTACCATCGCTTGAAATTTATCTTATCCATTATAACATAAGATTTTCATTCTACTCAATGATTTTTTCGGCTTATTTCTTATCCTTATGGAGGTAAATTTCATCTCCGGCTTTTTTGCAGTAACAGAAAAAGATCCCTATAGGATCTTTTCTGATTATGCAAGCACCGCTTATTAGCAGCACAAATATATTTAGCTTTATTTCGTTTTCAACTTACTGCTATTCGATGGGCTTCATCGTCGGGAATAAAATAACATCCCGGATGGATGGAGAGTTCGTCAGCAACATCACTAAACGATCAATCCCGATGCCTAATCCTCCTGTGGGGGGTAACCCTACCTCTAGTGCATTTAAAAAATCTTCATCCAGCATATGGGCTTCATCATCTCCTGAATCCCTCTTAGCTGCCTGCTCTTCAAATCTTTCTCTCTGATCAATAGGGTCGTTCAACTCAGAAAAAGCATTAGCAATCTCCCAGCCATTGACAAAGGCTTCAAAACGATTGGTAAGCTCCGGATTATCCGGGTTTCTCTTCGCTAAGGGTGAGACTTCCACCGGATGATTCGTAATAAAGGTCGGCTGAATCAAATGTTCTTCTACGTACTCTTCAAAAACCTCATTGATAATGTGGCCTTTTTTCATCCCTTTTTTCACTTCAATATGAAGCTTTTTTGCCACTTCATGGGCTTCTTCATCGGTTTTTATTTCATCAAAGTCCACCCCGGCATACTGCTTACAGGCATCAATCATGGAAATTTTTGCCCAGGGCGGGGTAAAGTCTATTTCTTTATCACCGTATTGAACCTTTGTAGTTCCTAGAGCTTTTTTTGCAGAGTAGGACACGATATTTTCCGTAATGTCCATCATATCATTATAATCCGCATAGGCTTCATAAAGCTCAATGGTGGTAAACTCCGGATTGTGCTTGATGCTCATGCCTTCGTTTCTAAATAACCGGCCGATTTCATAAACTCGATCCATTCCCCCGACGGTTAATCTTTTGAGGGGTAATTCCGTAGCAATGCGCAGATACATGTCCAAATCCAATGTGTTATGATGAGTCACAAAAGGTTTCGCATTGGCCCCTCCGGCAATGGTACTCAGTATGGGTGTCTCCACTTCAATATAATCCCGCTCATTAAGGTATTCTCTAAAAGAGTTGATAACTTTTGAGCGGGTTTTAAATGTTTCTTTCACCCCGGGGTTCATGATCATATCAACATAACGCTGTCGATATCGAAGATCCTGATCCTTTAGACCGTGCCATTTCTCCGGTAATACTTGTAAGGATTTGCTAAGAAGGCGAATGCTATCGGCTTTCACCGTTACTTCCCCTTTTTTTGTTTTAAAGACTTCACCGGTGATCTCTACAATATCCCCAATGTCATAGGTTTTAAAAACTTCATAAACTTCATCCCCTACACGGTCTTCCCTTACGTAGGACTGGATTCGTCCATCTTTATCCTGTATATGAATAAAGCTTGCCTTCCCATGTCCCCGTTTAGCCATAATTCTTCCGGCGATGGTAATAGAGCTTCCTTCGAGGGTTTCAAACGCTTCAATAATTTGCTGACTGTAATGGGTGACTGTTACTTTTTCAATTTTAAAGGGATCCATCCCTTTTTCTTTCAGATCTTTTAACTTAGCGTGTCGGAT
Organism: Clostridiales bacterium; assembly: GCA_007120165.1. Lineage (GTDB taxonomy): Bacteria > Bacillota > Clostridia > Peptostreptococcales > T1SED10-28 > Isachenkonia. The sequence goes on along the minus strand of SKOH01000207.1, from coordinate 36,728 downwards.
TTTTATTAGCTCGTTAACATCATGTTCTTCAATTGTCATGCAAACATCACCTTTCTTTTACTGCGGTATTGATCATTGGTACTAGTCCTCGGATTTTTTAATATCCAATACTTCATAACGACTGATACCGTCAGGAATCTTCACTTCTACAACGTCACCGATTTGCTGATTTAATAGGGCTTTGCCGATTGGCGACGCATTGGATATTTTTAATTCATAGGGATCTGCCTCGGAAGAACCCACGATGGTGTAATCCAAAACCTCATCGTCATCCAAATCTTTCACGGTAGCCACGGTTCCAACACTGACGTAATCCAGATTAATGTCATTCTCATCCACAATCTTAGCATTTTTTAAAATGTTGGATAACTTCGCAATTCGTTCTTCCACCTGTGCCTGTTCGTTTTTTGCTTCATCGTACTCGGAGTTCTCGCTAATGTCCCCAAAATCAATAGCTTGTTTAATTCTTTCTGCCACCTCTTTACGACGGACGACCTTTAACTGTTCTAATTCTTCTTCAATCTTTTTTCTCCCCTTAACGGTAAGCACTATTTCCTCTGTCATCATAATCTCTCTCCTTAAATTAAATTGGCGTATTGTAACAACTTCTTTTTTTCTATTAGAAATAAGCACTGATTAGCTCAGTGCTCTGACAAAGAAGTGCCATACATTGAAGCTATTATAAAATAGGGCGGTTAAATTGTCAAGCATTTCTCACTATTTATACAAAATACTCTTTTACCAGGGCGATTAAGGAGGCTTTGGTACCAATATGGTTGATCTCCCGTTTCAGGGCCGTCCCATGGGGTCTGCCCTTTACATACCATCCAAGGTGTTTTCGCATTTCTTTTACCGCGGTATGTTCCCCTTTATAAGCCGTCGCTTTTTCAATATGACGGATGATCACCTCTTGGAAGGCGGAAGTTTGTATTAACGTCTTTTCCTTATTTCCCAGGGTTTCTTTAATTTCCCTAAAGATAAAGGGATTTCCCCTAACACCCCGGCCTACCATAACAGCATCTACCCCGGTTTCTTCCAGCATTCTTTTAGCATCCTCACCGGTGAAGATATCCCCGTTTCCGATAACCGGAATCTCCAGACTCTCTTTCACCCGGCGAATCGCTTTCCAGTCCGCAGTTCCGGAGTAAAATTCTTCCCGAGTTCTTCCATGAATGGTCAGCAACTGTGCCCCTGCGGCTTCCGCTATCCGAGCAATTTCCAGATCATTAATCTGCTCCTGATTCCATCCCTTTCGGATCTTTACCGTAACCGGTCTATTAGAAGCCTTAACCGCAGCTTCAATGACTTTACCCGCCAGGGAAGGAGTCTTCATTAATGCGGAACCATCCCCATTTTTCACAACCTTCGGTGCCGGGCATCCAAGATTTAAGTCAAGGACGAAGTGATCCCGATCGTTGAGCTTTTCCACGGCTTCAAAAATGACTTCCGGTTCTGAACCGAAAATTTGGATGCCGTAGGGTTTTTCCATTTCCCCCATTTCCAGTAAAGCATTGGTTTTTCGGTCCCCATAGCATAGGGCTTTTGCACTGACCATTTCCGTAAACACAAAATCCGCGCCCTGTTCGATACAGATCTCTCTAAAGGCTCGATCAGTGATTCCGGCCATGGGTGCCATTAAGATTTTTCCTTTGATATAGTCCTTTAACATATTACTCCCTCTTTCATGTACTAAATCCATAAAAAGCCAGGTAGGATCACCTGGCTTTTTTATCCTGTATTCGTTTTTTTCTTTCTTCTTCATTACGTTCAAAAATAATTTGCAGGCCGTCCAGAGTTAAGAACTTATCGATTTTATCGATGCATTCGGTTTCACTATCAATGAGTGTAGCCAATCCTCCGGTGGCAATAACTTTCACGCCATTGCTTTTAAACTCCCGCTTCATTTTCTTGACGATTTGTTCCACCAATCCCGCGTATCCGTAAATGATTCCGGACTGCATGGAGTTTACTGTGTTTTTACAGATCGTTTTCCCTGGTTTAATCAGCTCCACCCGGGGAAGTTTTGACGCCCGCTGAAACAGGGCTTCACTGGAAATTTTAATACCCGGAGCGATGGTCCCTCCAAGATAATCTCCCTTTGAAGAGATGGCACAAAAGGTGGTAGCGGTACCGAAGTCGATCACAATTAACGGCCCGTTGTACTTATCATAGGCTGCCACAGCATTGACGATACGGTCGGCCCCCACTTGTCTTGGGTTGTCGTACTTTACGTTCATCCCGGTTTTTACTCCGGGTCCCACTACTAAGGGGGTTATGCCAAAGAGCTTGATTACCGTATTCTCTAAGGAATGCATGATATCCGGAACTACGGAGGAGATAATTACATCCTGAACTTTCCGTCTATCCAGTCCTTTATAACTGAACAGCTGATCAATTAATACGCTGTACTCGTCTGAAGTTTTTTCCTTATCGGTGCCAATGCGCCAAAAGTCTACCAGTTCTTTCCCGCGATACACTCCCAGAACCACATTGGTATTGCCTACATCAATAACTAATAACATCGGTTCACCTTCTTATCTGTCTTTATAACCTCTTTAGGATACGATGGATCCTTTGATGGTGTTGATTTCATTTTTATAAAGAACTCTTTATTTAAACAGTCGGCTTTTCTCCAGGGATTTTAAAACCGCGAGGATAATCACTCCTGAAGCAATCATTTCTGCAGTTCCATTGGTTGCAGCGACGGTCAGTACCACGGATAACGGTAAATACCCAAAGGCATAAATCAGACTTAATACCCCAATGGTATTGGTAGCCGTACCCAGTACCGATGCGCCTACAATGGCGATGCTTTTACCCTTTGCTGAATTCATTTTGAATTTATCTGTTAGTGTTACTTTGATGGCTGCATAACTGTAATAACTTACCACACCGATCAGTAATCTAGGCAAGATCGCAATAATGGGATTTGCAAAGAATGGGGTTGTGGCTCTTAAAAAACTGCTTGCTCCGAAAATCAGTCCCACCAGGACTCCTGTAATCGGTCCGCCGAGTATTGCGGCCATGATGGTGGGGATATGCATGGTGGTTGCCTGGATTCCCGTGGGCAGTGGAATAAACCCTATAGGGGTCATTCCGAGTACAATTGACAGCGCCCCTAGCATTCCCGCCAGTGTTAGACCCTTTGTACCAAGTGCCTGCTTTCTTGAAAAACCACCCATGCTGTGAAATCTTGAATCTCTTGACATTGCTTTTTCTGACATTTTCACGCACCTCCGTTCCAGCTCTTATAAAAGATGCCGGTCGTATATTATTTTCTTCAGTGAACATCATAGTCCAGCTGGATATGCCGGCTATTTTCACCGTATTAATTGTAACAGTTTACAGCTTATTATTCAATAAAAACTTTAAGATTGCCTTCCCGTTTACATGTAACCTTCTATTCCCCGTACGGAAACTTCTCCAGAGCTTAGTACTGCCTCTTCTCCGCTGCTGTATCGTACCTTTAGAAATCCTTCTTTTGTTATGGCAATGGCTTTGCCAAATTTTTTTTCCTGTCCTCGGATGATCCTGACTTCCCTTCCCAGAATTGCGGAATTTTTTTCCAGAACCCGGTGAACTTCCTGTACGCCTTTTCCATCAGTGAAGTCCCCATAGAAATGGAAAAACTTCTTTGCTATTGTTAAAAACAGTTTTTTTCTTAAGACCTTTTCCCCTTTTTCCAAATATAAAGAGGTAGCCACCCCTTTCAATTCCTCTGAAAAACCGGGAGTATTTACATTAATCCCAATACCCACAACCATGTAGCTGACTCCGTCGAGTTCTCCCGATACCTCTGTTAGAATCCCGCAGACTTTTTTGCCGTTTACTACAATGTCGTTCGGCCATTTAATTTTTGCAGGAAGCTCCGTTGTGTCCACGATGGCTTCTGATACTGCCGCTGCAGCTATTCCGGTAATGATAAAGCTTTCTTGCATACTGATTTTCGGTTTAAGCAAAATCGAGAAAAAAAGGCCCGCGCCCTTTGGCGAATACCATTCACGCCCCATTCGACCCCGCCCCTTGGTCTGCTCTTCGCTAAGCACCATCATTTTATCGGGAAAGTCCTGGGCGGTTTTTTTTAAGTAATTATTGGTAGAGTCAATAGATTGAAATACTTCAATTCTTTCCCCGAGAGATTTTTCCAACACATAGGGGATCAGCTGGTCCTCTCCAATCTGTAACCGGTATCCTTTATTGGGTATGGATTTTATCTGATATCCTTCTTCTTTCAGAGCATTGATCTGTTTCCAAACAGCCGTACGGGAAACGTTGAATTTTTTTCGAAGCACTTCTCCTGAGGTGAATTCCTGTTGGTGTTCAAATAAATATTCTAATATTTTTTCCTTCATTATCCATAGCCCCTTTCCTGATTCTAACAACTTCACCGCTTGTGGCAGCTTCCTGGAAAACATCCCGGTTTATTATGTAAATCAAAGAAGAGATAAACAAATACTTTGTTTATCTCTCCCAATGAAATATTCGTCTGCTGTTGGCTGCTCAGAAAGAACTGCCTTGACTGTTAACCACCAAACAATGAGAGCATAACCCCGGCGGCTACCGCAGAGCCGATAACTCCGGAAACGTTAGGACCCATGGCATGCATCAACAGAAAGTTGCTGGGATTTTCTTTTTGTCCAACAGTCTGTACTACCCGGGAAGCCATTGGTACTGCCGATACACCCGCGGCACCGATCAATGGATTGATGGCTTTTTTCGAAATTTTATTCATCAGTTTTGCAATAATTACTCCGGAGGCGGTTCCGACTCCAAAGGCAACGATTCCTAAAACAATGATTTGAATGGTTTCAAATTCTAAAAACTGTTCCGCCTTAGCGGAAGCTCCAACGCTGATCCCTAAAAGAATGGTTACGATGTTGATTAACTCATTTTGCGCCGTTTGTGATAACCGGTCGGTGACCGTACACTCTTTTAACAGATTTCCAAACATTAACATCCCGATCAGCGGCGTTGCCGGAGGCAGCAATAAACTCACAATAATTGCTACCAATATGGGAAAGATAATTTTTTCTTTCTTGGAAACCGGGCGTAATTGTTCCATTTTAATCTTTCGCTCTTCGCTATTGGTAAGGGCCATCATAATCGGCGGCTGAATAATCGGTACCAGGGCCATATAGGAATAGGCGGCTACGGCAATAGGTCCCAATAAATGGGGAGCTAATTGGGAAGCGACAAGAATAGCTGTTGGACCATCGGCTCCGCCAATGATTCCGATAGAACCCGCCGCTTGAGGGGTAAAGCCCATGAGTATGGCACCGATAAAGGTGAAAAATATCCCAAACTGGGCGGCGGCCCCTAAGAACACACTCTTAGGATTGGCAATGAGAGGTCCGAAATCGGTCATAGCACCCACTCCAAGGAAAATCAACGGCGGGAAAATCCCCAATTGGTTTCCGGTGTAAAAGTGCTGTAATAAACCGCCGGGGTTTTGAACGACCCGCTCTATTTCCATCCCCGTCTCAATTACCCCTTCCGTTCCAATACCGGGGGTAAGAATTTCAAACATTACCGTCATCGGTTCCATTACCCCGGAGAGGGGTAAATTTGTAAGTAACATTCCAAAGGAAATCGGAACAAGCAGTAAGGGTTCAAACCCTTTCCCGATTGCCAGGAACAATAGAAAACAGGCTATGATTAACATGATCAGGTGCTGAATGGTTAAGTTCATAAAACCTGTGCTCCCTAAAAAATCTATAAAAACATCAAACATGTGTGCATCTCCTTTCAATCAGTTTCTATTTTCTTAATTTAAAGATACTAATACGTCCCCACTGTCGACAGATGCACCTTCATCCACATGTACTTTCGCAACGGTCCCTGCTGCCGGTGCGCTGATTTCATTTTCCATTTTCATCGCTTCTAAAATGATCAAGGCCTGTCCCTCTTCAACCTGGTCCCCTTCTTTCACTAATACTTTCCAGATGTTTCCTGGCATAGGGGCTTCAACGGATTGGGCTCCTGCGGGAGCTGCGGGAGCTGCTTCCTTTTTCGGTTCCGCTTTTTTAGGTGCCGGCTGAGCCGGTTTAGCTGCTGGCTGAGCAGCCGGTTGAGGTGTCGGCTGGGATACTGTTTGAGAACCCTGGGAAGAGGCCCCTCCCTGTCCCACTTCTTCTACATCCACTTCATAACTGGCACCATTAACGGTGATTTTAAATTTTTTCATCTTGCTATTCCTCCTTCTATTTTTCCAATTTAGGTATTTCCTCGCGGCTTGATTTCTCAGTTTGAAACTTAAACCCGATACATTTGGTTGATTTGTTCCATTCTCCCCGCCTTACCCCAGGCCGGAGTGTTATCAGCGGTTCTGACAATATTTCTTACAACAATATTATGGGTGGATGTTTCCAGGCTGGCAGCAATTGCCGCTGTAATTACGGCTATTAACTCTTCATTATCCTGATCCTTCGCACCTTGTTGGGTTTCTTGTTCTTCTGCCGAAGCCGCAGCAGGAGCTGTTGCAGTCTTTTCCTCCGGAGTTTGGGTGGCTGTTTTTTGGGGCTGCTGCAATAATTTTTCCATAATGTTAATGGCATAGTACAGTAACACCAAGGCTAGGAGAACAATTACCACCCCTAAAACCGTAACCTGAAGACTGGCGGCAAGTTTATCTCCAAAAGACATCTCCGCATTGGGATCCCTTAATCTATCCAATAGCGTTTCTCCCGTTAGTAAAGCTTTATTCATATCCATTTAATCACCTCTTCGTTAAATTCATAATCTCCGAAATTTAAACCGGGAAGTTTCCGTGCTTTTTCGCGGGTCTTGTTTCTCGTTTACTGGCTAACATATCAAAGGCATCCACCAGACGCGCTCGGGTTGCAGCCGGCTCAATAACATCATCTACAAAGCCTCTCTCCGCTGCTTTATAGGGTGTTGCAAACTCTTTCGAGTATTGATCGATCTTTTCTTCCCGGGTTTTCTGAGGATCATCGGACTCTTTAATTTCTTTTCGGAAAATAATATTCGCCGCCCCCTGGGGTCCCATAACCGCAATTTCAGCTGAGGGCCAAGCAAGAACCATATCCGCCCCTAAATCCTTTGAACACATGGCAAGGTAGGCTCCACCGTAAGATTTCCTAACAATCAGGGTTACTTTAGGAACCGTGGCTTCACTAAAGGCATAAAGCATTTTTGCCCCATGGCGAATAATTCCTCCATGTTCCTGTCCTTTTCCCGGTAAAAATCCTGGTACATCGACTAAATTAAGCACCGGAATATTAAAGCAATCACAGGTGCGAATAAATCGTCCGGCTTTATCCGAGGCGTTAATATCCAGACACCCTGCTAAAACCTTCGGTTGATTGGCGATCACGCCGATGCTGGAGCCGTTGATCCGAATAAAACCGGTAATCATGTTCATCCCATAGGTGGGTTGTATTTCATAGAAATCCCCTTCGTCTGCAATGGCTTTGATAACATCCTTCATGTCATAAGGTTTGTTCGCATTAACCGGCACGAAGCCTTCCATTTCCGGTAACATTCGATTCAAGTCATCATCGATGGGTATTTGAGGAGAATTTTCCATATTGTTCGATGGAAGGAAACTAAGTAATCTACGGATTTCTTCTAGGCACTCCTGATCATTGGAAGCCTTCACATGGGCTACTCCACTTTTTGTACTATGAGTGGTGGCCCCTCCCAGTTCTTCAGAGGTAACCTCTTCACCGGTTACGGATTTTACCACTTCCGGTCCCGTAATAAACATTTGACTGGTTTTATCGACCATAAAGATGAAATCCGTAAGAGCTGGGGAATATACAGCGCCTCCGGCACAGGGTCCCATAATTGCAGAAATCTGCGGCACTACCCCTGAGGCGATGGTATTATTGTAAAAAATCTTGCCGTATCCGGATAAAGCATCCACGGCCTCTTGAATTCTTGCACCACCGGAGTCGTTGAGTCCTACAATAGGAGCCCCCATTTTCAGTGATAATTCTTGAACCTTAACAATTTTTTTTGCGTGCATCTCTCCTAAAGACCCACCCACTACGGTGAAGTCCTGAGCATAGGCATAGACCAGTTTTCCGTGAATTTTACCGTAACCTGTTACAACACCTTCTCCAGGCGCATCCACTTTTTCCATGCCAAAATTTACACACCGGTGTTTCATATGGGCATCGATTTCAACAAAACTTCCTTCGTCAAATAATAAGCTGATTCTTTCCCTTGCTGTCAGTTTTCCCTTTTCGTGTTGTTTTTGTATTCTTTTTTCTCCGCCACCGGCACGAATTTTCTCTTTACGTCGGCGTAAATCTTCTAATCTCTCTGTGGCCATTTACCATAACCTCCTAAAAATGTTCTATACAAATATGATTTTACATCTAAACATTATAACATAGTTCCGATCATCTAAAACCCTTTTTCCCCACATTCTCATTGAAAAGTGAGGTTTTTTTATAACCAGCTATTAATACCTTGTTCTTATGAGAAAAAAGTCCTTATTTTTCTCTTTCACTCAACTCGATCAGTACACCGTTGGTGTCTTTAGGATGACAAAAAGCAATTTTTGCTCCTCCTGCACCGTAGCGGGGTTTATCATCTATCATTCGAATGCCCTTTTCTTTCATGGTAGCAATGGCTTTTTCAATGTTGTCCACCCGGTAAGCCATATGCTGAATCCCTTCCCCTTTTTTCTCAATAAACTTCGCAATGGGACCTTCCGGATCCGTAGATTCCAACAGCTCCACCTCCGTATCTCCAATCGGCAGGAAAGCCACCCGTACCTTTTGTTCCTCCACGGTTTCTTTCCCTTCACATTTAATGCCTAAAACTTCCTCATAAAATGCTAAGGATTTTTCTAAGTCCTTCACTGCAATTCCGATATGATCCAATTTAGTAGTTTTCATATTTTTCAGCCTCCTTTTTTATCGTTTTTCTTAATACTTTTTCGCTGGCTCCATAGGGATCCAGACTTCGTTCCGCGACTTTTTTTGAGTACTGTTTAATATCTGTTTGGATTTCTTTTTCCTTTAATAAGTCCTGCATCATCCGATCTTTAATCAGCTCCAGGATTTCAATTTCACTGCTTTTGGTTCTGCGGTTCAACATCTCACCGGATTCCTCCAAGTAGGAAAGATGGGCTTTTATCGCCGTCAGCAATTCTTCAATCCCCTTATTTTGGATTGCCACCACATCATGAACCGGAGGTCTCCAGTCAGAATCGGTAAAGTCCAGCATACTGTCAATCTCCCGATGGGTTTTTGCGGCCCCCTCCCGGTCTGCTTTATTAACAGCAAAAACGTCTCCAATTTCCATGATTCCCGCTTTAATGGCCTGGATGTCGTCTCCCAGACCGGGGACCATGACCATCAGCACCGTATCCGCGGTTTTCATAATATCCACTTCCGATTGCCCTACGCCAACGGTTTCGATAAATATATAATCCATACCGTATAGGTCCAAGGCCTTTACCGCTCCCTGGGTTGCTTTTGAGAGCCCTCCCAAATGACCCCGGGTTCCCATGCTGCGAATAAATACCCCGGGATCCACTGCAAGATCTGTCATACGAATCCGGTCTCCTAAAATTGATCCGCCTGAGAACGGACTTGTGGGATCCACCGCTATAATCCCTACGGTTTTTTCTTCTCTTCGAAGGGCTTTTACCAGTTTATCGGTCAGGGTGCTTTTCCCCGCACCGGGAGGCCCGGTGATCCCGATTACTTTTGCGTTACCGGTATACCGATAAAGATCCGCCAAAATTTTAATCGCTTCCGGATCGTTGTTTTCCAACATGGTAATCATCCGTGCTGTGGCTTTTTTATTTCCCTTACGAAGCTTCTCTTTTAAATTAATCATAATTCACCGCCAGTCTTTAGCCTTAATCGTTGATTGCTCAATTGTTTTTTACATAGGGAAGTAGATGATTTTTAAAAATCATCTACTTCTTTTTTTATTTCTTTAAATTATTTTTTATAAACTCTACGGTTACACCGGTAGGCGTACCAGGGGTAAACACTGCTTCAATTCCCGCATCCTTGAGTCCTTGGATATCATCATCGGGGATTACTCCTCCGGCGAGTACCAGTACTTCTTCGTAAACCCCTTCCCCTTTAAGCTTTTCTACTATTTTGGGAAGCAGATGATTATGGGCTCCGGATAATATGCTCAGGGCCACTACATCAACATCTTCTTGAATAGCGGTTTGAACAATTTGATCAGGGGTTTGTCTGAGTCCCGTGTATACAACTTCCATCCCAGCGTCTCTTAGAGCTCTTGCAATAACCTTTGCTCCGCGGTCGTGTCCATCTAATCCCGGTTTTGCTACTAGTACTCGAATCGGTTTGTCCATTAAAAGACCTCCTCAATATTTTCCGTAATAGATACTGCTTTTTATTAAAATTATATTACAACACTTTGTTGATACTCTCCGAAAACTTCCCGTAAAACGTCACATATTTCCCCCAGGGTGGCATAGGCTTTTACCGCTTCCAGGATAAAGGGCATCGTATTATCGTTACCTTCCGCTGCCTTTTTTAATGCTTCAAGTTTTTCCTTAACCGTGCTCTCATCCCGGGTTTCTTTTGTTTTTGTAATTTTATCACGCTGCAGCTGTTCTACTTTCGGATCTACTTTCAATAGGCCTTCTATCGGTTTTTCATCCACTTGAAACTTGTTCATTCCAACAACAACCCGTTCTTCCTTTTCCAGTTCTTTTTGATAGTTATAGGAACTGTCCATAATCTCTTTTTGAATATAGCCCTGTTCGATGGCTTCCGGAGCGCCTCCTAATTCATCGATTTTTTCAATGTATTCAAGGGCTGCCTGTTCTATGGAGTCCGTTAAGCTCTCTACATAAAACGAGCCGGCCAATGGATCCACCGTATCCGCAACACCGCTTTCATGGGCCACGATCTGTTGTGTTCTAAGGGCCACCCGTACGGAATCTTCCGTGGGGAGGGCCAACGCCTCGTCCTTTGAGTTGGTGTGCAGGGATTGAGTCCCGCCAAGTACAGCGGCCAGGGTTTGTACTGCCACACGAACAATATTGTTATCCGGTTGCTGGGCTGTCAGTGTCGAACCGGCTGTTTGTGTATGAAACTTCAGTTGCATGGATTTCGGATTTTTTGCACCAAACCGTTCCTTCATGATTTTTGCCCAAAGCCTTCTTGCGGCCCTGAATTTTGCTACTTCCTCTAACAGATCATTATGAGAGTTAAAGAAGAAGGATAATCGGGGTGCGAATGAATCCACATCAAGCCCCGCCTTTATTGCCGCTTCCACATAGGCAATCCCATCGGCTAGGGTAAAAGCTACTTCCTGAGTGGCCGAAGAGCCGGCTTCCCGAATATGATAGCCGGATATACTGATCGTATTCCAATTGGGTACCTCTTTTGAGCAGTAAGCAAAAATGTCTGTGATAAGCCTCATAGATTCTTCCGTAGGGAATATATAGGTTCCCCGTGCTATGTATTCCTTTAAAATGTCGTTTTGGATCGTTCCCCGTAATTTGTCCGTACTTACACCCTGCTTTTCTCCCACCGCAATATACATTGCCAAGAGAACCGCTGCCGGCGCATTGATTGTCATGGAGGTGCTCACTTTATCCAAGGGAATTCCATCAAATAAAATTTCCATATCCTTTAAAGAGTCTATGGCAACCCCTACTTTTCCTACTTCCCCCTGGGCTAATTCATGATCCGAATCGTAGCCTATCTGGGTGGGCAGATCGAAGGCTACAGACAGTCCGGTCTGTCCCTGATCCAAGAGGTATTTATACCTTTTGTTGGACTCTTCAGCCGTGGCGAACCCGGCGTATTGGCGCATGGTCCAAAACCGACTCCGATACATTGTGGATTGTACCCCACGGGTATACGGATATTCTCCCGGAAAACCTAAGTCTTCCTGATAGTCCATATCCTGAACATCCTCCGGGGTGTACAGTCTTTCTACGGTTCTACCGGAAGTACTGGTAAACTCCTCTTTTCTTTCAGGGAAACGACTTAACCCCTTATCAACCTTTTCCTTTTGCCAGTTCTGCTTTTCTTTTTTTACCTGTTCTACCTTCTCTTTTTCAAACATCCTGTTTCCTCCCTTTAAATTTATTAAAATGGAAACGAAAAATCTTTCAATTGTGGTAATTCTTCTTATTGCGGAAACGCTCAACTCTCTTTAATCAGTGTAACACAAGCGCCCTATTTTTTTAGCCTTTTTCTTTCAGGGTATTTTTGCAAGTATTATTTTATCCCTTGCAAAATGTTGAAATTTCAACTCTACACCTATAGACATTCTACAATTTTTAGAAAAATTCCGCAAGGTTTATTTTAAATTTTCTTTATTATATGACTGTTTTTCAAAAAAAATACCCTGAGAGATTTTCTCAGGGTATCAAATGGCTGAAATAATCCAGCTTATTTATTCATTTTTTCTTTTTTTTCCTCAGAGGATTCTTCCGCTGCCTTGGGGTCTTCCTTGGAATCAGCCTCATCATCATTATTAGACTCTTTTTCCCTAGGGGATTGAGAATCATCAGAACCGGAATCTTCTTTAGTACCTTCTTTGATGCTTTCTTCCGCTTCTTTTTTCTTATGGCCTTCTCGAACTTCCCGTTTGATTTCCTGTAGCTTTTCTTCCTGTTTTTCCATTTCCTTCGGATTTTTTTCTACTTTACGATCTTTCATCCGCTGTTCTTTAAAGGCTTTTTCTTCTTTTTCCGAATCAATTTCCGCTTGAATTTTTATGGAAGCTAATTTCTTCTCTAAACTATCGGCGGTATCGTCTTTTTCCACGACAACCAAGCCTTTAAAAATCTTTTCGAATTGGAATCCGTTGACAGTTTCCATTTTAAGCAATGCCTGGGCTACAGCTTCCAGCTGCGCCTCATTTTCTTCAAGAATCTTAATTGCCGCTTCATAGGCATCATCTACAAATCGTTTGATCTCCCGGTCCACTCGAGAGGCCACCTCTTCAGAATAATCTCTCTTGGAAGCAAAATCTTTACCGAGGAACACTTCCTCATCACCACTGCCAAAGGTCATCGGCCCGAGTTTTTCACTCATACCGTATTTTGTAACCATGGCTTTTGCAACCTGGGAAACCCGCTGCAAGTCATTTTGAGCTCCGGTACTGATATCATCAAGTTTAAGTTTTTCCGCCACTCGCCCGCCAAGCAGGTGAATTAAGTGTTCTTCCATTTCCGTTTTGGTAGCGTAGGATTTATCCCCTTCCGGCAAGATCATCGTGAAGCCTCCGGCTCTTCCCCTGGGTACAATGGTAATCTGATGCACCGGATCGGAACTCGGCAGACATCTTGCAGCAACTGCATGACCCGCCTCATGGTAGGCTGTAATTCTTCGTTCTTTTTCACTGATTACCCGGCTTTTCTTTTCAATTCCTGCAATAACCTTGGTGATCGCCTCTTCAATGGTAGCCATATTGATTCTTTTTGCCCGTCGTCTGGCCGTCAGCAAAGCGGCTTCATTCATTAAGTTCTCTAAGTCTGCGGGAGTAAAACCCGGGGTTCTTCTAGCCAGTACTTTAATGTTCACATCATCATCTAAAGGCTTTCCTTTGGAATGAATGTTAATAATCGCTTCCCGGCCTTTAATATCCGGAAGTCCAACTTCCACTTTACGGTCAAAACGTCCCGGTCTTAAAAGCGCCGGGTCTAAAATATCCGGTCTGTTGGTTGCGGCAACAATGATAATCCCTTCATTGATTCCAAAGCCGTCCATTTCCACAAGCAGCTGATTCAGGGTCTGTTCCCGTTCATCATGACCGCCGCCGAGTCCAGCCCCTCTTTTTCGGCCTACCGCATCGATCTCATCTATAAATACAATACAAGGAGAATTTTTCTTTGCCGTTTCAAACAAATCTCTTACACGGGATGCTCCTACACCGACGAACATCTCCACAAAGTCTGAACCACTAATACTGTAAAAAGGCACTCCGGCTTCTCCGGCGACCGCCTTCGTAATATAGGTTTTCCCCGTACCCGGAGGTCCGATCATTAGAACTCCTTTAGGAATCCTTGCTCCAAGTTCGATAAACCGTTTCGGAGACTTTAAAAAATCCACTAACTCCGACAGCTCTTCCTTTTCTTCATCCATGCCTTCCACATCAGCAAAGGTAACCTTTTGTCTATCCTCTTCCTTTTGAAGTTTCGCTTTGCTTTTCCCGAAATTCATGACCTTACTTCCGCCGCCCTGGGACTGCTGCATAAATACAAACCAGAAAACAACAAATACCAGAATGATTAATATTGTCGGCAGCATACTGATAAACCATGGGGTTTCAGCCGGCGGTTCTCCCCCTACAGTTAACGCCGTTTCATCCATCTTTTCCGTTAAAATTTCAGTAAACCGGGCATCATCAAAGACATCCGGAATGTAGGACCGAAACTCCTGTTCTTCGCCATCCACAATTCGGACACCGTCTACCGAACGTTCCTGAGTGTTAATTGAAACCACCCGGTCATTCATAAGCTCCTGGTATAATTCTGAAAACTCTATATCTTCGATCTCTTGCGCTTCCATTCCCCATCTTTGTACGATCAATAGCAGTACGATAAAAATTAAGATGTAAAAACTAGCACCGCGGAAAAATTTCCTCAACAAAAGTCCTCCTCTCACTCTCCTGTTCATTTAAACACTTTAAATATTTTAACACAAGCATTTTTAAAAAACAACTAGAACCCTTGCTTCTGCTTCGGGAATTCTATTATTTTAACAGTTTTATCGACAGCACCTGTTCCGTCTGATCGGTTATTTTATATTTCTCACTAATTCGGTACCCCACAACCCAAACGATTTCTTTGCCATCGCAGATCAGCGGGACCAAATCTCTCTCCTGGCGTTCCACTTTGCAATCGATAAAAAAATCTTTTAACTTCTTCTTCCCTGAAAGACCCAGGGGCCAGAACCGATCGCCTTCTCTTCGATTTCTGACGAAGATTGCCTCCTGAAATTTATCGAAATCAAAATGTTTCTCAAACTTATCCCTGCTGACCTTTGTCACGTCTTCCTTTGAAATGACCTTAAGTTCGAAGCTGGCCTTTAGGGAATGAACGTAGGTGGTATCATCCACTATCAGGTTTTCTTTAAAGGGCTCAATTTCTTCTTTGGTCCCTTTATAGAAAATGATTTTTTCGTAACTGATTGCAGCTTCCAGGTCCATGGGCAAATGAATGATTTTCCCTGTTTGTTTTTTTTCCAATAATCCCAGTAAATTTTGTACCTGCTGGTAGCTTAAGAGTTCCCCTTTTCCTAACAGTTCTTCTCCTGCTCTTCTAAGTATTCGGGCGATTAGGGCGGGGTGCAGCTTTTCCAAGGCGGGTATAAAAAAGGATACCTGATCTTTTTTTTCAAAGTTCACCAGGTTTTTATACATTCCTTCCCCTTCTTTTTCAAGATAATCATAATCTTCCTTTAAAATACTCGCGGTCTTTACTAAGCTGTCCAATACTGCAGGATTATAGTTCTCTTCAAGATAAGGTATAAGTTCACGACGGATTTTATTTCGGTGATAGACACTGGTAAGATTCGTGTGATCTATTCGGGGTGCAAGACTATGGTTGTTGCAGTATTTTTCAATTTCATCTCTATTAACATCAAGCAACGGACGGATAATTGCATCTCTTTGATACTGGATCGCAGTGAGTCCCTGCATCCCCGCACCTCTGAGGATTCGCATTAAAACCGTTTCTCCCTGATCATTTTTATTATGTCCTATGGCTATTTTATTGGCGCCTACTTTGTTTAATACTTCATCAAAGAATTCATATCTGAGGATTCGTCCTGCCTGTTCTGATGTCAGTTGATTTTTGGCGGCATAGGCTTCCACTTCAACGCTCTTGATAAAACAGATAATGTTTAGATCTTCACATAAATTGAATACATACTGGGCATCCATTTGGGCTTCAATCCCACGTATATTGTGATTCAAATGAGCTCCGAACAGTTCAATGTCTAACTCAGACTGCAGCCGGTGCAGAATATGCAGCAGGGTTACAGAGTCCGGGCCTCCGGAAACGGCGACAACAATTTTATCTCCCGGTTTAATCAGTTGGTGCTCTTTGACGGTATTTAACAGCTGGTTTATGATTGATTCATCGGTTACTTCTTTGCTTTTCATAAAATCTCCTCACTTTATTAGGTATCCTACTCCTCATGATAACATAATAACCCATCCCTTATGGGGATTTTCCAAATTATTTAAAACAAATTATAGTAAGTATGTCACTTTTTAGGAACATAAGAAGGTTTTGCAGGGTTGGTTTTTCCCCTTATCTGTTCAAAAAGTCCATGGCAATTTTCGCATATAATGCGGCTACCCTTCCTATTTGTGCTTCATCAATATCAAAATGAGGATTATGCAAATTAAAAATTAAGTTTTTTTCAGCATTGTAATTACCGATTCTCAGGAAGGTGCCGGGAACTTTTTCTAAGTAAAAGGCAAAATCTTCCCCTGCCATGGAGGGTTTATTTCCCTGAATCACGTTTTCTTTGCCTAAAAGCTCTTCTGCTGAGGCTTTGGCAAAATCGGTAAACCCTTCATGGTTAATTGTTGCAGGATACAAATGCGTTACCTCCAGGGTATAGGCTGCTCCATAATGTTTTGTAATATTTTCAACAATGTTTTCAATTTTCCCAGGGATCTCCACTCTCAGCTTGTTATTCAAGGTTCGAAAAGTACCTTTCAATACTGCTTTTTCAGGCATGACATTATAGGTTTCCCCCGACTGAAAAGAGCATATTGATATTACCAGGCTTTCTAACGGATCAATCCTTCTGCTGGTTAAGGTTTGTAGTCTTTGGAGAATTTCCTGGGCAATCATTATTGGATCTATGTTTTCATGAGGCCGTGCGGCGTGTCCGCCCTTCCCATGTATTTCTAAATAAATCTGCCCGGTGGAGGCCATCACAGGCCCGTTGAGAACCTCAATACTGCCGGAGGGTGTATCCGGCCACACATGACCTCCGAGGATCGCGTCAACCTTTGGATTCTCCAGTACTCCCTCTTCTATCATGGGTTTTGCTCCCCCCACGGATTCCTCTGCCGGTTGGAAAATGAATTTTACATTTCCCTTTATATGGGATTGGTATTTTTTAAGGAGTTTGGCCGCGCCGATCCCGTAGGTGATATGGGCATCATGCCCACAGGCATGCATTTTTCCTTCTACCTTGGACCGGTAGGACTTCTTACTCTCCTCCTGTAGCGGCAGAGCATCCATATCTGCCCGTATTGCGATGGTCTTTCCCGGTTCTTTTCCTCTTAACAGGGCCACTACACCGGTTTTGGCAACATTCGTTTCAACTTCCAAACCCAACTCTTTCAACAGCACTGCAATTCTCTCAGCGGTCTTTCTTTCTTCATATCCCAACTCCGGATATTGATGAAACGCTCTTCGTATTTTAATGAGTTCCTCATTAATTTCCTCTCCCCATTCTGACCAAGGTATATTCATAGTCCTCCTCCTAATAATTTCACAATTTTATTTGCTATTGTACTGTTGATTTTCCCTCTATTTGTTGAAGATTTAATACTTAAACCTCAGCGGAATGCCGATATACTGTCTAGGTTTTTACCCGATTTCTGACATTTAAAACTATCTATGAGAAAAACTGCAGAGATTATTCATCTTTGCAGTTTCTATGAAATGGAAGATTTAAAATAGCAGCATAATATTTTTTTCGTTTATTTCTCAATTCCGGTTCTGGACTTCACGCCTTTTTGATAGTAATGCTTGATCTCTTTCATTTCTGTAACGAGGTCCGCAGCCTGGATAATTTCATCCTTTGCATAGCGTCCGGTAATAATCAGTTCAATTTTTTCGTGTTTGCTTTTTATAATATCCAAAACTTCTTCTAAAGCAAATAGATCATAATGAACAGCAATATTTACTTCATCCATAATCACCACATCATATTTTCCGCTTTTGATAATTCCTGACATCTTTCGAAGGCCGCGTTTGGCAATTTCCACATCTTCCTTTTTAGGAGTGTCACATATAAAGCAGTCCCGACCGTATTGTTCAATGCGAAATCCCGGTAAATAGTCCATGGCCTTTAACTCACTATAATCCATGCCTTTAACAAACTGACCCATAAATACTTTTTTACCCGCGCAAACCGCCCTTAAGGCAAGACCCAGAGCTGCGGTGGTTTTTCCTTTTCCATCCCCGGTATAAACCTGTACATATCCCTTGCTTTCCATATATAAAACTCCTCTCAGTTTTTTCTTAACTATATCATATTTTATTCCCTCTTTGAATATTTATATTCTGTTTTATGGAATACTCTTTAAGGAAGGAAAGTTTTTCGCGTCACAAAATAATTTTTGGGTATCAATATAAAAAGCATCAAATTTTAGGATCAAAATCCAGCTTTCTGAAAGGAGCCTTATTATGACTATCCCCAAAAATTTCAATAGTGCTGACGAACAAAAAAAGATTTTAGTTAACTGTGAAGCAAAAGATGGAAAGGAAATCACCCAAGAGGAGTGCGAGTATTTAAATCAGCAGGATAAAGCCAGAGAATCCGGCCGGGAGAAGCTGTCGAAACGATCCGCTGTCCGGGATTCCGGAGATAAATTGTGCATTAACTGCGATATTTATCCCCCTTTTAATAAAATGTAGCAGATACCTATTTTCCTCCCTAAAAAAGCGTGTCCCGGTTTGCCGGGCACGCTTTTACTAATGCTCTCATTTTAAGGCTATGGTTAAATCAGCTTTCTTTTTACAATTTCATCGACCACAAAGGAAGCCACATCCTCCGCATAGGATCCGGTGCCGAATCCTGCATCATAACCGAGTTCTTTGGCCAGCTCATGATTGATCCTCGGTCCACCGCAAACCACCACCATTTTCTCCCGTAACCCTTCCGCTTCCAACAGTTCAATCAGTTCAGTAAGATTTGGAATGTGAACATCCTTTTGGGTAACGACCTGGGAGACCAAAATTCCATCGGCCTTCAGTTCAATCGCTTTTGCTACGAGTTCTTCATTAGGAACCTGGGAACCCATATTTACAGCTTCGATACCATTGTATCGTTCCAATCCGTAATGTCCGTCGTAACCTTTCATATTCATAATCGCATCAATTCCCACCGTGTGGGCGTCGGAACCGGTGCAGGCCCCGATGATGGTAATATCCCGTTTGATTTTTTCTTCAATAAAAGCTTCCACTTCTTTTTTCGACATGGTTTCCACATCTACTTTCGGCACCTCTATACCGGTGTAATCTATGGATTCCCCACAGCGTCCATAGACGATGAAAAAGGAAAATCCGGGTCCCATATTTTTCATACTGACCACACTGGGATCTTCCAAGCCCATCTTCAAAGCCAGACGCCGCGCCGCTTCTTTTGCCTCTTCACTGGCAGAAACCGGCAGGGTAAAACTCATTTGTACCATTCCATCATTCAATGTATCCCCATAGGGCTTAACTTTTGTCAAATCCACCTTCTCCAAACCCATATTAAGCACCTCCCTGCAACATTAAATCCACAAAGGGATTGTAATAACCGGAATCTTTTTTGGTAACGCCGTCCAACCCTTTTCCACCGGTTCGCATTCTTTTTACCCCGCCAAATTTTCCTTCTTCAATGGTTTTAAAAATGCCGTTTCGCTGAATTTCAATTAATAAGTCATGGGCATTGCTTAAAACGCCCTGGGCTCGGCTTTGAATAATTCCGTCTTCTTTAAAGGTAACTTCAGAACCCAGGTCTTTGCAATTGTTGAAAATATATTTGGCATTTTCAATGGCTAATGCCCGGTCCTGTATATGAGGAGTGTGAATAGCCTCTGTCATCATTCCCAGTAACTGGACCCCCTGGTTCGTCCAAATGGATATCATATTAAACATGGCATCTTGAATCTGACCCTTGAAAATATCCCCAGTCTTAAACTTGGTAGGCGGCATATACTTCAGCGGCGCTTTGGGAAAGATCTCTCTTGCCATCTGGGCTTGGGCAAGTTCCAATAGAAAACCGTTTTTAAGATCGGGACGCATTTCAAAGGCGTGGCCCAACCCCATTTGTTCTTCCGGAAGACCGGCTTTCTTGGCAAACTGCTCATTAATAAACTGGGAGGCCAGTACCGTATGGGCTTCCTCCACAGCATCGGCAGTGGTCAGGTAGTTGTCCTCTCCGGTGTTGATCATAATCCCTGCAAATCCATTGATAATTCTGGAAAAATACTGATCCACCAAGGTTCGCTGCATATTGATATCCCGAAATAAAATGCCGTACAAGGCATCATTAAGCATAACATCCAAACGCTCTAATGCTCCCATGGCTGCAATTTCCGGCATACAAAGACCTGAACAGTAGTTGCAAAGATGGATGTACCTTCCGACTTCCTCACCGGCTTTATCCAGAGCCTCTCTCATAATCCGAAAATTCTCCTGGGTCGCGTAGGTTCCTCCAAAACCTTCCGTGGTTGCCCCGTAAGGTACGTAATCCAACAAACTTTGAGCGGTACTTCTTATCACCGCGATAATATCCGCCCCTTGTCTTACTGCCGATTTCGCTTGCATAGCATCCTCGTAAATGTTTCCCGTGGCCACAATCACATAAAGGTAGGGTTTTTCACCATCCCCTATATATTTCATATCATGGTCTCTTCGCTCCCGGTTTTCGGCAATTTTTTCCACAGTTTTCACAGCCACCTGGTCAACAGCCTGCTGAATATCTTTTTCGTCATTGATTGCAATTTTCGTTAAATCAAGTTCTCCTCCGGCTACGGCTTCTGCAATTTCCTGCGGGCTTTTCTGTAAGCCTACCATGGCATTGCCGATCCAAAAAGAGGCGCCTTTTCCTAATCCTCCGCCCTGCTTGATATTATCCACCACCACATTGGGAAGGGGCGTATCCAGCTCATCCACCCCATCAATTCCAAGCAGTCTTGCAACTGTTCGTTCTACCGTAACCGTGGTATGTTCATCGATGAAAAACTGTACATCATCAGCAATGGTCTTTGCTGCATGCCGAGCTTCCTGAATCATGTTTTGATCTAAATTTAACTTGCTCTCCATCATTTATCCTCCTTATGATCCTTCATTAAATACTGCTCATCTTCCAGCAGTTCTTCCGCTCTTATTAAAATATCTTCTCTAAGGCCCATTAGCCTGGCAATCATAATTGCTTCCTTCGGAACTTCTTCCCGGGGATCCCGTTCTTCCAGCCGATAATCCATGTATTTTTCCAATACACCGATGCCCTGCTCCCCATTTTCAAGCTCTTTTTTAAGTTTGTCCCGGTCCACCCTTCGAAGTCCTGCCACCTGCAGATGACGAAGGCCCTTTATTCGGCTCAGGCCATCAAAATGGGTGGTCACCACGGAAATTCCCTCCAGGGATTTAAAATATTCAATCACCCCTCGGGAAATGGCGTAGCCCTCTTTAGGATTGGTTCCCCGGGCTAACTCATCGATTAGCACCAGACCATTCTCTTTTTTTTCATCAGTGATTTTTTTAAGATGATAAATTTCCCCTCCAAAGGTGGACAGTCCCATTTCCTGGGATTGTTCATCCCCGGAGGAAAAATAGATAAAGGATACCGGACCGATCGTGACTTCTGTTGCCGGAACATAGAGTCCTAATTGGGCCATGGCCGTGATTAGGGCAATTAGTTTCAGAGTAATGGTTTTTCCGCCCATATTTGCTCCGGTGATTAATGTTACTCCTTTTTCCAAGGTTACACTGATCGGAGTAAAGGGTTTGCCTTCTTTTCGAAGCCGCTGTTCCACAAGACAATGCCTTCCTTCCCGAATCTTAATATAGGGTCCTTTTACGATTCGGGGTTCCGTTCCATTGATCTCATCTCCCAAAAGGATTTTCCCGATGCTGAAGTCCAGTTCTGCTAAAATTTGTATGTTTTTTTGAATCTCATCATAAAAATCCCGCACCCGCTGGGATAAATGAATGCGGATCTGAAATTCCTCTTCCTCTTCCAGTATTTTTAAATTCTGATGCTTTTCACGAAGAACCTTCATTTCTTCCGTGGGCTTTATTTTAAAAACATAACTTTTGAAGGTTTCCGACAAAAAAATCACTGCATCGCTATTATTAAGCCTGCCAATCGTTTCTTTTTTTTCTTTAGGCACCAGTATTTCATTATTCAGCTTCGGCTTTAGTCCCGTGGTTTCATAAACTTGCTGACGTAATTTTTTATCTGCTTCCATGATTTTCCCATCGATTACCCTTTTTTCTTCCCGAATATTCCATAACTTCTCCGAATAACTGTCATAGATATAAAAGGTTTTCACCCGACTTTTTTCAGGGTCCAGAGCCTTAATCAGCGGAGCCACCGAGGCGAGTTCGAATTTTTCCAATGCAACCTCGGGATGCTCCATAAAAAACTCTTTTAACTCTTCCATTACCATGATTTGATTTTTTATCTCGAAAAATTCCACTTCATTCAGTACTTCATTTTTGAACACCCGCTGTAAGGAGCCTTTAATATCCTTGATTTCCGATAAATACCCCTTTAAATTCCATAGAAAATAATCACTGCTTTTTAACCCTTCCCGAAACCTGCGAAGTTCTTCAAAGGATCGCTGCAGCGCCTGGACTTGAGATGTTCCATAGGGGACAAGCTTTGTTTTTAACTCCTTACCGTAATCCGTTTGAGTGGGTACCCAGTCAAGGATTTCTCTAAGACCGGTTTCGTGAAAGGTTTTTTTATCCATAAAGCTCATCATGAAAATCATCTCCTTCCAGCATTACATCGATCACCGGTACTCTTAAGGCCTTTTTCATCTTTGTTAAAAACTCCAGGGCGTTAAACTCATAGCCCTGAGGAGCATAGGGGTTGATAGACACCGCTAAAACATGTAAGGGTTCCAGTGTTTGGATTCGAACCCCCCTTTTTTTAAAGCGCATCCAGTCTTCCCTTGGGATAAAAACCTTCGTCCCATCCTGGACTACAAATTTCACTTCTTTATAATGGGGAGTGACGGCAATTAAATCATCAATGGTTTTTTTTACCAGCGACCCGGAGAAAACAATGTAGCGGCTGTCTTCCGTTAAGCCGCTGCCTATGATTCTTCCGGCGTTCAACGCGGTTTTAAGAGGGAGTTTCCGAACAAATTCCCCTTGGTCCACGATGCCGACACCTCCCTCGGCTATTACTTCCTTTGCAAAAGTCCGGATCTTTTCCTCTTTTACCGCCTCAAGACCGAACAGTTCCATTTGATAGGCCGTCTCCTCAATTACCCGGTCCATACTTCGACTGACCACGGCTCCAGTGGCTAGGATGGTGGCTTCGGTAACTCCCGGGGATGCCGAAGTTTTTCTGTTAATTGCGCCGTCCACAACCACAATATCCGCTCCGTACACCAGCATCTTTTTGGCCACCCCACGAATTTCCTCATTATTGCCGGGCCCTGCCAGTTCCACGAGTCCATTTTCCTTGACACGGCAAATCACCACCGGACCCAGGGTCGTTCGGTAGTTGGTCACCTCCAGGATTTCCAATCTGGCATCACTATTCAAAAGGATGTCTTGAGCGGTTGCCACAATGGTTCCTTCCATTACGTGGATTACCGGCTTATCCGTCTTTGTGACCACATCCTCCCGTTCGCCGTCCCGGCCAATGGAGGTAAGACCTAAGCTGATGTAGCGATCATAAGCCTCTTCGATGATTTTATTTAACACAACGGTTTTCCCGGCGTTTTTTCCCATACCTACCACCGATACGGTTCGGTATTTTCCATAGATTAGATCCACAAAGCTCAAAGTCCCACCTCCCCTCTTTTATTCCTTCAATTTTTGGTGTCCTATTCATTTTTCTTCCATTCCATAATTTTTCCTCAGACTGACTTATCTTCCTTACTTTTTGCTTCGCTGCATTCTTTTTAACTGGGCCGGCTCCAAGGAGATTCTTTTCCCCTGCATTAATGAAGCAACCCCGTCCAGATCCCATTTCTTTTCCCCTTGACAAACTTCACAGCTGCAGGACTCTTCATAGTGGGTAGGCTCTGTATATGTTGTAATAACCCCTTCATAATTTCTAAGAATTACTTTATGGGGAGATTGGGAAATCATATAACTGGGCATTACCGGAATCTTTCCGCCGCCGCCGGGGGCATCCACCACAAAGGTCGGCACGGCATATCCGGAAGTATGACCTCGGAGTCCTTCAATAATTTCAAGACCTTTCGCTACCGGGGTTCGAAAATGTTCAATCCCCATGGACAAATCACACTGATAAATATAGTAGGGTCTTACTCGGTTTCTTACAAGATTATGCACAAGATCCCGCATCACATGTACACAGTCATTAATTCCCCGAAGGAGTACCGATTGATTTCCTAAAGGCACACCGGCATTAGCCAGTAGCGCTAAAGCCTCTTTTGCCTCAGGGGTAATTTCCTTAGAATGATTGAAGTGCGTGTTTAGCCATATGGGATGGTATTTTTTAAGCATTTCCACCAGGGCCGGGGTAATTCTTTGAGGCAGTACCACAGGGGTTCTTGACCCTAAACGGATGATCTCCACATGCTCAATCTCCCGAAGTTTAGAGATAATATACTCTAACCGTTCATCGGATACAAGAAGACAATCTCCTCCGGAAAGCAAAACATCTCGAACTTCGGGAGTATTGCGAATATATTCAATCGCCTGGTCAATTCGGTCCACCGGCTGCTCTTTATCCTGCTGTCCGGCAAAACGTCTTCTGGTACAGTGTCTGCAGTACATGGAACACATATCTGTAATCAGCAGAAGCACCCGGTCCGGATACCTATGCGTAAGCCCCGGTACCGGAGAATCCACATCTTCACTTAACGGATCTTCCATATCGGCTTCGCCCTTTTCAAGTTCCAGCCCACTGGGTATTGCTTGCAAACGCACCGGGCAATTCGGATCGTTCTGGTCCATCAGCGCCGCGTAATAAGGGGTAATTCCCATACGTAAGGTGCCTAGAATATCGTTAACGCCCTGCTCTTCCTGTTCGGTTAAATTTACCACTTTTTTTAAGTCTTCAATGGTGGTAATTCGATTTTTCACTTGCCATTTCCAGTCTTTCCATTGCTCTTCGGTAACGTCTTTCCATAGTTCTATTTCGTTGTAGTGTCTCATAATAAAATACACTCCTTTTATTTTTAAGTATCCTTCAGGATTTCCACTTACCGCTTACTGCTTCCTTTTATCTACTGTATTTGCTTAACTGTACAGTTCTTTATATGCCTTTTTCAGCTCTGGACTCTCCCGTAAAATCTGCATGGAGATTTCAGCATGCCCTTTAGTATAGCCATTTCCTATAATCATTGTGGTGTCTCTTCCCACACCTTCCGCCCCGAGGGCGGCTTTGGTAAAGTTTGTCGCCATAGAAAAGAAATACACCAACCCGTCGGTTTTAGCAGCCAGGATACTGGCCATCTCGGTGTTATTTACATTTACGCAGTTGATTACCACATCCGCCATTTCCCCATTGGTAGATTCCGCAATTTTATCCCTTACCGCTAAAGCATCGGTGGCATCCACCGCTAAATATTCATCGGCCAGGTCAAGATTTTTCGGTCTTTGCAGGGATTTTTCACTATGACTTAAACAAATAACTTTTCCTGTAACCCCGGCGCGCTTCTTCGCCTCATATAAACATAACATTCCGGATTTCCCGGCTCCTCCGATCACCACAACAGTATCTCCCGGTTGTACGAGTTTTGCGGTTTGCGCCGGAGCTCCTGCCACATCCAGTACCGATAGTGCCAGATTTTGAGGCAAATCCTCGGGAAGAACCGCATAGATTCCGGATTCAAACAAAATGGCTTTGCCGGTAATATCCACTTGATCAATGTCAATTCGAACTTCATGAATTTCATCAATCACCAAGGGAGTTAGGGACAGGGATACCAGGGTTGCGATTTTATCCCCTACCTTTAAATCAATTTTCCCCTGTAATGCGGAACCGATCTTTTCCACCGTTCCAATCAACATTCCACCGGAGCCTGTCACCGGATTTTGATGTTTCCCTCTTTCTTTTACAATACCCTTCATGATTTCCTTAATTTTTTCCACATCTCCCCCAGCCTGTTCTTTGATCTGGGTAAAACTGGCAGAATCCACGTTTAACGTTTCCACATTAATTCTGATTTCATTGTCGTGAATCTCCATATCATTATTAATTTTTGTGGCCGGTTGCGGCAGTACCCCTTTTGGTTCCAACACTCTGTGGGTTCCTAAGGAACATCCTTTCTTCTCCATGATAAACCTCCTTATAATTTTCTTTCTTTTATGATATAAATTTGCTTTTTAATGATTACATCCATCCCTATTCTAAGATGCAATTTCCATGCCAAGTTTATAACAAACTTTCCGATACTGATTTTCCCATATTCATTATTTCTACACCATAGCTACGGCGCGATTCTTTGTAAAAAAATCTACGATGCATTCTGCATTGTTAAATTTCGAAGAAGGAGTTTCTCTCGAAACAAAAAATAACCGCCGATTAATCAGCGGTTATTCCATATTTCTTAATTTTATATTGCAGGGTCTGCCGTGGAATTTTAAGTAATTGTGCCGCTTTTGTAACATTGCCCGCGGTTTCTTTAAGCGCATCCTGTATAAATTGTTTTTCCCAATTATTCATACTTTTTCTGAGGGAAAAATCAGAAACGTCTTTTCTTTTTTCTCCTGTGGCAAATAGGGAGACATGATTGGGCAGGTCTTCTTCCCTAATATAACTTCCATCAATCATATTCATGGCACCCTCGATAATATTCTCCAATTCCCGAATATTGCCCGGCCAGTGATACTGATAAAACGTTTGCAGCACCCCATTGGTAACGCCCTTGACATTTTTGTCTAACTGCCGGTTGAATTTTCGAATAAAGAACTGTACCAGTCCTTTGATATCATCCTTTCTTTCCACTAAATTCGGGATCCTGAACGAAACCACACTCAAACGGTAAAACAGGTCGTCCCGAATTTTTCGTTCTTTCATCGCACGATAAGGGTCCATATTCATCGCCGCAATAATCCGGACATCCACTTTTCTGGTTTTGATATCCCCTACCCTTCGAATCCTTCCCTCTTCCAACACCCGAAGCAGCTTCGCCTGAAGTTCAAAGGGCATGGAATTGATCTCATCCAGGAATAAGGTCCCACCGTTCGCCAATTCGAATAAACCGGGGCGATTATCGGCATCGGTAAAGCTTCCCTTTACGGTACCGAATAATATGCTCTCCAATAAGGATCCGGGGATCGCTGCACAATTTTGAGCTACAAAGGGCTTTTCCCGTCGTCTGCTGGCATTATGAATCGCTTGGACAATAAGTTCCTTACCGGTTCCGGTGTTTCCGTAAACAATCACAGAGGAGTTATTTTCTGCAGCTTTGATTGCTTTTCTTTTCAACTCCACAATTTCTTCAGTACTCCCGATGATATCATTAAATGTGTACCGTGCGGTACCCCTTTTTTCGTCTGTCTCTTTCGGCTCCTCATAATACAGTTCTTTTTGAAGATCCACCAGCTGTTCCGAAAGGGCTCGAACCTTGGTAATATCCCGGGATATTTCAATAGCCCCTTTGATATTTCCCTCCTCTATGATGGGAATGGACGTATTGATCGTGGTGATTTTATTGCCCTTAAAATTTAAAAACTCCTGTTTAACGTCGTATATCGTCTCCCCGGTACGAAGGACTTGCAGCAGGGTGCTGGTTATCTCCGTCAGCGAAGGATAGACACTGAGAATATGTTTTCCGGTAACATCCTCCCGATCGATATCCTCCATTACTAAAGCAATGTCATTGGAATAAAGAATTTTACCCCTATTATCAATAATCTGAACCCCTTCATCAATATTATTCAATATAATATCTACGGTATCTTTCGTAAAATAATTGTCCACTAAACCACCGCCTATTTTTCAGCATTGAGAATTCATTTTCGCCCATTTTTAGGCAAACTTCGGTATCTTTTATTGAAAAACAACAGGTTACACTATTTCATTATACCACAATCCAAAATTGATAAAAGAATTTTCGATAAATTCCTAACATTCCTATGTAAAAGTAAGTATTCACACAATATTGATGAGTGAATGCTTACTAACTGTTCTAAAGCATATTTTTAACCTTTCACCATTTCTACTGCCATCCTGCTGCCTTTCCCATAAAAAGAATACTGTCCGCTTCGTCATTGGCAATGATAAAAATGAAGGGTCGGTCCGCGATAAAATTTAGCGGGTCCATTGCTGCCGATTCTTCCATTTCAACAATCGTAACTGCCGCTGCTTCACTTCCCTGTTCATTGACTTCAATAACCGCTTTATGGAGCACTTCTTCAATGAAAATTCCGGAACGGATGCCATCAAAATTGGCATTCATTTCAAAAGGCGTACTCATCCCTAATTTTATCAGTGCGTCTTTTAGGGATTTAATACCATATTCCATCTCAAATCTTGGTATCTGAAGCTCTACATCCTGGGCTGGAGAAATGCTATTCTTTATTTCCTGCCATTTGGTATTATCTATCCTTCGGAGAAATTCATTAATACTTAACTCTTCCGTTGGTAAAATGACGTACATGGCTGTGTTTTCATTTTCGCCATAGGGCATTCGAACACTTTTATAGTTTTCCCCTTCGCCGTATTCCACTTCTCCATTACGTTTCATCATCATCGTATTTTGAATTTCTCCCGTAATGGATGTGAATTCCCGTTCAAAACTCTGTTCTTCTTCAAAGGGTACTGCCCACTCTCCGTTAAAGTATATTGCATTGATTAAATACATGATCACGTTTCCGGGAATCGGGCCCTCCAGCATCCTTTCAATCTTCCCTTCCGTGGCGCCCTCAATCCAATCATTAATAATATCCGCTGCCCTATCATCGGAAAAATCAATTTCTTCTACTGAGGCATCAAATACACCTTTATTGATTGTCAAAAAATCTTCTTCGATGGCCTCTCCCTCCCGGTACCAAATGGAATTCCCGATGTTCAGTTCGATATCCGGGTCTAAGGCCGCCAAATACGTTAAAAACTCCTCATAGCTTTCTCGCAGCACTTCATCTTCCATACCCCCATAGCCTAGAACTTCAGCCATCTCTTCTTTTGTCTCTTCCCGGGCTCCTTGATAGGTCATGGAAAGTGCTGTGGAAATACTAATAGGCGAGATAAAAATGTTTTCCTCTTCATCCTCTTCATTTAGCGCTTTCATGATATCCCAGGCAAACTCATTGTTACCGTTAATAAATTCCCCGTTCACTTTCCCTGCATCGTATTCATGGGCCGCCTCTCCGTCCTGAAAAAAACCACACCCTCCTAATGCTAACAGTAGTATTAGCAGGGTTCCTATATAAGTTTTCCTTTTCATAATCCTCTCTCCTTTCAAAATTCAGGCTTATCAGTAAGACGGCTATTGGACTTCACTTGTTCCCAATACATCATACCTTTGCTAAATTATTTTTAAAAATTTGTAAAATCCCATACGATCTTGGTAATAAAATGATACAATAGTAAAGGATTTGGAGAAAAAAATAAAAATCATCCTGTTGTAGACTTATCTATACGCAAAATATTTTTAGGAGGCACGATTATGTCATTATTTGAAGCCATTATATTAGGAATTGTACAGGGAATTGCTGAATTTTTACCTATAAGCAGTTCCGGTCATTTAGCATTAACCCAGTTTTTATTAGGAACCCCGGAGGATCAAATATTTTTCTTAACCGTAATGCTGCATATCGGAACGATCTTTTCAGTCCTGGTTGTTTATTGGACGGATTTATATAATATTACTTTGGAATTTTTTAAAATGTGTTGGGACACCCTTCGTGGAAAAGGATTGGGCCTGGATAATCTTTACCGAAAATTGGGTCTTTTAATTATTGTCGGCAGTATCCCTACGGCATTGATGGGAATTTTATTAAGAGATATATTTTCTGAAGTATACACTTCTCAGCGGGTTATCGGTATTGCGCTGTTAATGACCGGAACCCTTCTTTGGGCCTCTGAGCGGACCCAGAAATTTAAAGAGAACAAAAAATCATTAAAGGAAATGTCATGGCTGAATGCCATTGTAATTGGAGTATTTCAAGGCCTGGCCATTACTCCGGGAATGTCCCGGTCCGGTTCAACCATTTCCGGAGCCCTATTCCAGGGAATCAATAAAGAGACGGCCACCCGTTATTCTTTCTTGCTTTCTTTCCCTGTCATTGTCGGCGCAAGTTTATTGGAGGCACGGGATGCGCTGACCTACGGCACCGGTGACGTTACCCTTCCCATGCTTCTCGTTGGAATTTTCACCTCCTTCGTAGCCGGAGTCTTTGCCATTAGAACGCTGATACGAATGATCTCGAAAGGAAAGCTTTATTACTTTTCCTATTACACCTGGGCATTAGGAACCGGTGCCATTATCTTATCGTTTCTATAATAAAGCTTTTTGATTTCATTACCCAGGAAAAAGGCTGCCCCGAAGACATTACAAAAAGAATCTTTTTATGACCGGGTATACCAATTCTCCACTGATCCGGGTACTCTCCAGTATAGCGATGGAAGCTACTTTTATCCTCACACTTTCATGTTTCAGTGTTTCCCGCAAAAATGATTCATTAGAAAAAGAGAGTTGTACTTTTCGCCCAAAGGTCATATGAGGGAGAAATGGCCGACTTTCTTTTTTGTACCCTATTTTTTCAAAAGCTGTTTCGACTTGTTCCTGCAACTCTGCTAAATATTCTTGGCCTTCCTTAATACCCATCCAGGGAATACAAGTTTTCCCTTTTCTGAAAGTATCAAAACCTTGAAGCCTTAGATCAAAAGAAGGGTTTTTATCCGCAATTTTTTCGAGGGCTTCTTTGATTTCCGGGAGCTTTTCCGCATCGATTTCTCCAATGAATTTTAAGGTCATATGAAAGTTTTTGGGATTGGAAAAACGCCCTCCTTCACTTTTTTCTACCACTTTATTTTGTATTCTTTGTAAATTTCTCTTATTTTCTTCGCTAAAGGGTATACCAATAAAAATGCGCATATGTTCCCTCCTATCCTTTTTCTCCTTCAGAAAAAAAGTCTCTTTCCCCATGGTAATTCACCTTTGTTGCCTCTAAAACATTTTGTTTTTTTAACATTTTTTAAAAAATTCATAACTTCCTTTGATGTCTACCCGGGAAAAATTTTCCTAACCAGATACAAAATCATAGTAACACGGCTTTCTCAAAGAAAAGTCCCCGGATCGAAAACCCGGGGACTTTTTTGATTCTATTCTTTTTCACTTCATATTATCCTAGAAGTTTTACGAAAATATTATAGGCTTTTTCAATGATGTCCTCTTGACTGTACGCCGCTTTCCTCGAGAAAACCCTTTGATTTGCAAACTGATCCTCATAAATCAGCACACACATAATGGAGCTGTTGACGGCAAAATACCAGTCGAAAACCTCAGGCTTTTCTTTAATAATACCTTCTTCAAGACTCTTATCTACAATTTTCTCATATAGATGAAGGATTTTTCGCTGAATGTCTTCGTTGTTTTTTTCCATCAACTGATGCAAAGAATCCACAGATGTATCGCTGGATTTACTGAGCATCATAAAACCCATAAAAATCTGATGTTTCTTTTTCATCATAGGAAACAAGTTTCTCAAAATTTTACGGTAGCTCTGCTGAAAACTTCCATTTTCCTCTAAAATATTTTCCAAGTTCTGCACCCAACCCTTGATCATGTAAGCAATGCTTTGGGATATGACCTCATCCTTACTGTCAAAGTACTCATAAATTGTGCCCTTTCCGATATTCGCTCTTTTGGCAATATCCCCGACTTTGATCTGGGAAAAATTATAGTTTTCCTCTATAAGGCTTAAGGTCCCCTGATAGATCATTTCTTTTTTATTCTTCTCCATGTGTCTTCCCCGCTTCCTTAGAACGATATTCTTTACGATTTAAAATATCGTACAGTACCGGAATAAGAATTAACGTCAGCAGCGTCGCGTAGATCAGTCCTCCCACTGCCGTTAATGCCATGGGCTGCACCATTTCCACCCCTCGACCGATGCCGATGGTTAGAGTAGACAGGGCAATTACGGTGGTAAGGGCGGTCATGATAATCGGTCTAAGCCTTGTTTTTCCAGCGGTAATAATAGCTTCCCTTTTTTCCATACCCATTTCCCTGAGTTTGTTGATATAGTCCACAAAGACAATTCCATTGTTTACTACAATTCCTGATAGAATAATCAGACCAAGAAAGGCAATAATACTGACGGGGTTTCCGGTGACAATGAGTGCCAAAAATCCTCCGGTAAAGGCCAATGGAATCGTAAACATCACAATAAATGGAGACAATAGGGATTGGAACTGAGCCACCATAATCAGGTAGATAAAGGTTACTCCCAGGGCAAGCATCAAAAATAAGTCTCCGAAGGAATCCATAATCAGTTCGATTTCTCCAGCCATTTCGATTTGATACCCTTCCGGCTCAT
The DNA here is from genome assembly GCA_007120165.1 of Clostridiales bacterium. GTDB lineage: Bacteria > Bacillota > Clostridia > Peptostreptococcales > T1SED10-28 > Isachenkonia. The sequence goes on along the minus strand of SKOH01000207.1, from coordinate 4,357 downwards.
CATATTCTTCCAAGGCCGCTTCAATTTCGTCGCTGACCAGTCCGATGTTGTAGCCCTCCTCGAGGTCTGCTGATACCGTTACATACCGTTGCTGATTTGAACGGTTAATGGAAGAGAATCCGACCGTTTCTTCTATCCTTGCAATATCCGTAAGGATAATCTCTTCCCCCTGGCCATTTTCTATGGTTAGACCTTCCAAATCCTCATATGCCGGGCCTTCCAAGCTTTCCTGATCAAATACATAGATATCATAATCATCGATGCCCATGGTTAAGGTGGTTGATACATCCACCTCTTCCAAAAGCTCACTTACTTCCATATATACCTGAGCGACGGTAAGCCCTTCGGCGATACTGGCATCTTTATCTACGGCAATTCTAAATTCCGGAGCACCGTCTTCCAGCCCGTCGGAAACCTCCATGGTACCCTCTACACCTTCTACTATCTCAGCAATTTCCTGAGCAGTTACCCGCAAGGTATCCAGGTCTCTTCCATAGATATTAATCGAAACCGCGCCTCCGGTAAGCATGGCCAAATCCATATTATCATCATTGACGGTGATTTCCACATTGAAGTCTTCCGCCATCTCCCGGAATTCTTGTGCCACTTCCTGAGTGGTTTTCTCAGTCTCTTCATAAAGAAGGACATACATGGACAGAGTATCACTGGCGCCTCCACCCAAGCCCATCATTCCAAAGCCATTGCCGCCGATAAACCCTCCGACGTTTTCTACTTCCTCCATGGTATATATTTCATCCATGATTTCATCGGCCTGCTGAGTGATTTCTTCGAAGGGAGCGCCCTCAGGGAATGTAACCTCGAGGGACAGCTCTCCGGAATCAATCGGCGGAATAAACTCGGTGCCTAAACTGAAAGAACCGTACACACTACCAGCGAATAATACTATCGCCAATATAATAACCACCCAACGCTGCTTTAGGGATACGTCCAGCAGTTTTCCGTAGATCCTCTTAATTTTTTCCAACAGCTTATACTCTTTAGGCTTGCCCCGATCCATAACTTTTGATGAAATCATCGGCACTAAGGTTAATGAAACCAGTAAACTCGCCAGTAATGAATAGGCGATGGTAAGTCCCATATCGGTAAATATCTGTCGGGCAAGACCATCGGTAAAAAGAATCGGCACAAATACGGAAATTGTGGTTAAGGTTGAGGCCGTAATCGCTCCCGCTACCTGGGCTGCTCCATCAATTGCAGCTTTTCTGGAGCTTTTCCCTTCGCTTTTCATCCGGTAGATATTCTCTATTACCACGATCGAGTTATCCACCAGCATTCCAACTCCCAGGGCCAACCCGCTCATGGAAATAATATTGAGGGTTACACCGGTGAAATACATCGCCACAAAGGCCGATACCAAACTGATCGGGATGGCCAGCGCAATGGTTATGGAAGGCTTTAAATCCTTTAAAAATATGATCAAAATTAAAATCGCTAATATCCCTCCGATAATGAGGTTCATTGATATGGAGGATATGACGATGTTTACAATTTCTCCCTGATCCATCAATGGTACAATGCTGATCTCCGTATTATCCTCCATAATTTCATCCATCTGTTCCCGAAGACTGTCCGCCACCGCAGCGGTAGAGTATCCGGTTTGCTTTTGGATATCGAGAATAATGGCATCTTCTCCGTTCACTTTGGCATAGGATTCTTCGGTACTGTCTACCACATTAATATCAGCAACATCCTCTAAAGAAAATGCAGGTACCCCCTCCATCATTGAAGGGATAATTACAAGGTTTTGAAGTTCCTCCAAATCTTCAATCTCGTCTCCGACCCGGACCAGATAATTCAGATCATCCGCCATAATATAACCGCTGGGAAGACTAAAGTTTTGACCACTGAGGATTCCCTCAATCATTTCCTTGGTGATTTCAATTTCTCCATTTTCTATTCCTGTGAGGTCTCCAGGGGTTTCCGTGTCTTCAGGGGTTCCTTCTTCCGGGGCTTCGCCAGCTTCTCCAAGTTCGGCGCCTTCTTCCCCCGTAGGTATATTCTCCCCGGGTGCGCCGCCCATCTGTTCCATAATCGCTTCCTGAATTTCTTCATTTACCGCAGCTATTTTTTCTTCCTGTAAGATTACTTCAATTTGGAAATCTCCCAGTCCTGATGCACTGACCGATGCCACCCCTTCTATTCGTTCAAGCTGAGGGATAACATCATTTTCCACGACATTGGTAGCTTCGGTAATGGACAGGTCCTCAACAGAAACCGATGCGACCATTATCGGAAGCATATCCGGGTTGAGTCTAATGATGTTCGATGACCCTACATCATCGGGCATCCCTGCAGAGATCATGTCCAGATTCTCCCGCATCTCTATCAGTACGGTATCCATATTGGCAGACTCTTCAAATTCCAGTATCATAATTGACATATGCTCCTGAGACACTGATCTTATTGAACTGATATTGGTCAGGGTCGCCATAGATTGTTCCATCGGCTGCGTGACCACATTTTCCACTTCTTCCGGGCTTGCACCCATGTAGGGGGTCGTTACCACCGTTACCGGTAAATTGATATTCGGTAATAACTCCAAATTCATCCCTGTCAACGATACGGCTCCTAAAATCGCAATGATGATCACCGCGACGACTACGGTGTAAGGCTTTCTTACGCTGAATGCTGAGAACATATTATTCACTCCGTTTCTTTTATTGATATAAGTAAAGGGTATCCCATTACCATGAGCTGATTTTAAACCGTTGCTAATTACAAATACGAAAACTGACTGGTCGGTCAGTTTTTAAATTATATATTCCTTTCCTGAATCTGTCAACCGCCCAGGATTATTATTCTTTTTTCAGTTTTCCTATTGGCAACGCTTGTGGCTTAGCTCAGCCCCGCCTTCGAACAATTACTGATTATTCTTTTCTATTTAAGCTTACCTTTCCATATAAAAACCCTACTGCTGAATAGCAATAGGGTCTTTAACAAATGTTATTGATCGTTTCATCGATTGCGAGACTTGTTTTTTCGACTCCGCCAACTGGTGAGTGCTGAGGTTAAGGCTCCTAGAATAAAGGACCCCAGAATCACAATAATCAACGGAAGATTCACATCGGCAAAAAGAAAATTAATCGATACTTCATGGGTGTTGACGATGGCAAATATGGCAAAGATAAATAGTATGATAAAACTGACGACAATTAGCGGATTGATGGTTTTTTCTGTGGCCCGGGTCGATTCACTGGAGCTTTCCCTAGCTTCCGATTCAAGTTCATTACTTTGATCTTCTTTTTTAAGCGATTCTTCTTCAAAATCCTTAGCCATCCATTTAGCCCCCTTATTTCAAATTATAGTATTTATACCCATTTCGATTATAAAATTCACTGGAAATTTATTTTCCCTTCCAAAAACTTGGGATGAAAAACAGGAAAACCGTAAAGAGCTCCAGCCGGCCAAAGAGCATAAATAATGAAAACATCATTTTACTTGGGGCGCTGAATTGACTATAGTCCTGGGTAGGACCCACCAGCTCGAATCCCGGTCCGATGTTTCCCAAGGTGGCTGCCACGGAAGACACCGCAGTCAAAAGACCTACACCCTCTAAAGATATTAATAAAGTTCCAAAGGCAATAATCAGCATATACAAAAAGAAAAAACTGGTTACTCCTTGCACAATTCCATTGGATACCGCCTTTCCATTCAATGTTACCGGAAGATAGGCCTGGGGATGCAGCAGTCTTAACACCTCTCTACGAATAACCACTCCTAAAATCAGAAGTCTTGCTACCTTGATTCCTCCACCGGTGGAACCGGCACTGCCTCCTACAAACATCAATAAAAAGATGACGGCTTTACTAAAGGAAGGCCACTGATCAAAGTCCGTAGTCCCATAACCGGTGGTTGTGGTTATTGATGCAGTTTGGAAAAAAGCCTGTTTTAAGGTTTCAAAGAAACCGTCATAGTAAGTAGTCAGCAGTAAATTAATGGTTACTAAAACCCCTGCGAATACAATAATTGAAAGATATAGACGAAGCTCGGAATTTTTAAATAAATTCTTCCACTTTCCCTTCCACAGATCGTAATAAAGAGCAAAATTCACCCCTGCGGCAATCATAAAAAACGTAATTACCCAAACCGTGTAACTGCTCTGATAGCCCCCAATACTGTCATTTTTTATTGAAAACCCTCCAGTTCCCACGGTACCGAAGGTATGTACCAAAGACTCGTATAAATTCATCTCCCCAAGATATAACAGGATAATTTGTAACCCGGTCATCCCTAGATACGCAGTATATAAAATTTTCGCCGTGTCCTTTACCTTTGGAACTAATTTATCGGACATGGGTCCGGGACTCTCGGCTTTAAAAATCCGAAAAGCTCCGAC
>SKOH01000003.1 GCA_007120165.1 Clostridiales bacterium | reverse complement strand
ATTTCTTCCAATCGTCGGATCCGATGTTTCGGCTTCCCGCTTCGGCTCAGTTCGTGATTTTCTCCTCTGAACATGCACATTCTGGATTCCACTCCGTGATATTTAAGGGCGGTAAACATCTGCATCCCTTCCACTACCCAGCAGCGATAATCCTCCTCTGCGTGGATAAACAGCGTAGGGGTTTTTACTTTGTCAGCAAATTTCAGTGGGGACTGTTCCCAGAGTTTTTGATGATTCTCCCAGGGAGTGCCGCCGTTTTGATCTTCCGAGAAAAAATATCCGATATCGGAAGTGCTGAACATGGAAACCCAATTGGCAATACTTCGCTGGGATGCCGCGGCCTTAAACCGGTGGGTATGACCGATGATCCAGTTGGTCATAAAGCCGCCGTAGGAACCTCCGGTGACCCCCAGTCTTTTTTCGTCGATAAAGGAGTACTCTTCCAGTACACGATCGGTAAATTTCATAATGTCGTCGTAGTCAATGGTTCCGTATTTTCCACGGATATCGGCAAAGGCGTTGCCCTTACCGTCACTTCCCCGGGGGTTGCAGAAAAATACGGCGTATCCTTTTCCGGACCAGTACTGCATTTCATGAAAAAAGTTTTCTCCGTAGGCGGTTTTCGGGCCTCCGTGGATATTTAGAATTCCGGGATATTTCTTATTCGGATCAAAATCCGCCGGTTTCATTACCCAGCCGTCAATACTGACCCCATCAGCGGTCTGTAGGGTTAAGTGTTCCAGCTCCGTTATCTCCCGTTCCTGCTGCACCCATTGATTAAAGTCCGTCACAGCCCTTTCACTATCCTGCTCCCTCTTATATAACTCCTGCAGTTTCAGCCCACGAAGACCGATAAACAGTAACGAATCGCCTTTTACAGAGTAGTCATCGACGGATCCGATGCTCTCAATTACTCTTTCAATATTTCCGTCAATATCGATTTTATTTAAGTAGGAGCTGTACCCTTCCGTTGTGGTAAAGTATAATGCATTGCCTTCCTTTCGGATCGTCCCTTCCATCGGTCCGCCGTATCGGCAGTCGGAACCCACGGAGCTCCAAAGACTGCGGTCAAAGTCCGGGGTGAGATTGATCCGGGTCTTTTCCCTGATGTCAATCAGGTGAAACTGGGGATTTTCGTTGAGTCCATAGCGTTTTTGATCTTTTCCGGTGCAGATGATCTTATCCTCGGACAGAAAGTTTGCATATCCGTAACTGAAGTCCGCTTTGGGACTTATTTCGGTGCTTTTTTTCGATGCCAGGTCCAACAGATATATTTCATTGGTCAGGGACATTTTATCCTTGTAGGCGGCTGCAATGTAGACCGCCTTCGTTTTATCGTCCTTTAGATGAAATCCTCCCACTGTTGTATTCTCTCCGGTTAAGGCTTCGACTTTACCGGTGTCCCGGTGATAGAGATACAGCCGGTTACGGTCTTTATTGGAAAAACCTTTTCCGTTGGTCCAGTAGGGAATCTCGTCGAGGACTTCATAGTCCCTGTCTTCTTTTCTTTTTTTCAGTTCCTCTTTCTTTTCCTCTTCCCTAAGTCTGTTTAAGTCCTTCTTAGTCGGATTGTATCCGGCGGTAAAGAGAAATGTATCTTGATCAATTTCCTTGATCTGACTTACCTTTTTCGGAATTCTGAAGGCTTTTTTCGCCTCCCCGCCGTAAATGTTCAGCTTATAGAACTGGGTAAATTCCTCCCCTTCTTTTTGCTTTTCCTCGTCCTTTTCGTCACGAACTGCGGGAAACAGAATATGCTCGCTGTCCTGCAGCCAGAGATAGTTCGACTCTTTATCCAGGGCGGTCAGCTGAAGATACCGGTCTTCCTCTATCTTATACAGCCAGATATTAGAGCGGTATTTGTTATCCTCCAAGTTTCCCTGATGTACGATAAAGCAGGCATGTTTCCCATCGGGCCCGTGGTCCAGCCCCGATAAAAATTTATACCGGGCAATATCATCGATCTTTGTTTTTTCCATTGATCCGTCCTCCTTTGGGTTGAATCAGAAAATTTTGATTCATATAAAATATACTATACCCATAAATTATTTATGATAACCACTAAAACCCATCCTGCTCCGTTCGTGCAATAATCTCGTCCTGAAGTCCTTTATTGAGGTTGTTGAAATAATCACTGTAGCCGGCGACCCGAACAATCAGATTTTTATGGTTTTCCGGATGGTTTTGGGCTTTTCGGAGGGTTTTTGCATCCACCACATTAAACTGAATATGATGCCCGTCAAGTTTAAAGTATGACCGGATCAGGTAGCGGAGATGATCGAGACTGTCGTCCTTTTCCAGCAGTTTCGGCGTGAATTTCTGATTCAAAAGCGTACCGCCGGTTTTTAAATGGTCCATCTTCGATGCGGACTTAATCACCGCCGTAGGCCCTTTCCGGTCGGTACCCTGGACCGGGGAGATGCCCTCGGAGAGGGGAAGGCCTGCTTTTCGTCCTTCCGGAGTTGCGCCAATTACCGAGCCGAAATACACATGGCAGGTGGTCGGCAGCATATTGATCCGGTAGGTGCCTCCCCGAACCGTCGGTCTGCCGTTTACCGCATTGTAAAAGCTGTTGAACACCTGAACCATCAAAGCGTCGGCGTAATCATCATCATTTCCGTAGCGGGGAGTTTTATTCAACAGGAACTGGCGCATGGGTTCCCGCTCGTTAAAGTCCTGTTCGAGGGCGGTAAGCAGTTCCGCCATTGTATATTTTTTCTGATCGAAGACATGATACTTAATGGCGGAGAGACTGTCGGTAATGGAGCCGATCCCCACCCCCTGAATGTAGTTGGTATTGTAGCGCGCACCGCCGGCGTTGTAATCCTTACCCGCTGCAATGCAGTCATCAATCACCGTCGAGAGGAAAGGGGACGGCATATACTCGGCATACAGTTTTTCTATTACATTGTTGCCCCGGATTTTGATATCAATAAAATAGTTAAGCTGGGCCCGGTAGGCCTCCATTAACTGTTGGAAATCTTCAAATGCGGCAGCGTCACCGGTTGCTAGCCCGAGTTTTTTTCCGGTTCTGGGGTCCCGTCCATTACTTAGGGTAATTTCCAGGATTTTGGTCAGATTAAAGTATCCCGTCAGGATGCAGCTTTCTTTCCCAAAGGCACCGGACTCCACACAGCCGCTGTTGCCTCCTAAGCGGGCATCCTCAATGCTTTTTCCCTGACGGAGCAGTTCTTCAATTACGGCGTCGGTATTGAAAATTGACGGCTGGCCCCAGCCCTTTCGAATCACCTCGCCGGCTTTTTTAATAAATTGGTCGGGAGATTTTCGGCTTACCTGGATATTGCTGCTGGGCTGAAGAAGGCGCATCTCGTCAATGACTTCCAGTAAAAGATAAGAAACCTCATTGACCCCATCGGAGCCGTCAATTTTTACTCCCCCCATATTGATATTGGCAAAATCCGTATAGGTTCCGCTTTCCTGCAGGGTAATACCCACCTTCGGCGGAGCCGGCTGATTGTTGAATTTCACCCAGAAGCATTCCAGCAGCTCCTTGGCTTCCTGCCGGCTGAGCCTTTTTTCGTTGATTTCTTTGGTATAAAAGGGTTCCAGATGCTGGTCAAGGCGTCCCGGGGAAAAGGCATCCCAGGTGTTAAGCTCGGTAATCACCCCGAGGTGGACAAACCAGTAGGCCTGCAGGGCTTCGTAAAAAGTCCTCGGCGGGTATTTCGGTACATGAAAAGCGATTTCTGCAAGCTTTTCCAGCTCTTTTTTACGCTTGGGGTCCTTTTCAATTTTACTCAGCTCCCGGGCCTTTTCTCCGTGGCGCTTGGCAAAAAGTATTATGCCGTCGGAACAGATGTCCATAGCTTTCAGCTGCTGCTGTTTGTCATAGGCTTCGGGGTCCGTCATAAAATCCAGCTTATCCAGTTCCCCCTTGATTTCCTCTTTGATCTGTAAAAAGCCTTTAGTAAAGATTTTGTCGTCTCCCACGGTATGGCCCGGCGCCCGCTGTTCCATAAACTCCGTGAAAATTCCTGCATCGTAACAGTCCTTCCACGCCTCGGTCATCTCATTAAAAATTAAATCCCGGATGGATTTTCCTTTCCAGTAAGGGATGATGTCATTTTGTTGGATTTTTCGAATCTCTTCGGTCACCCCAAAGGAGATTTTTTCCCGCCGGTTCATAATATCCATATCCTCCAGTGTGTGACAGCAAAGCTCGGGATAGTTCGGCGCCTGCTGAGGACCTTCTCCCCGTTCCCCCACAATCAGTTCCCGGTCATTAATACAGATGGTTTTTTCCGCCATCAAATGCTTAAAAGTCAGAGCCCGAAGGACCGGAATGGATACTTTTCCCTGATACTTCTTATAGGCTTCCGTAACCAGCTGTGCCCGTTCAATACTGATTT
>SKOH01000198.1 GCA_007120165.1 Clostridiales bacterium | reverse complement strand
TTCTTTTTAAAAAAAAGTATATTTTTCTGTGAACAATTGAAAAACTTGGGTATTAGTACTTAAGTTGCGGGGATTCAAATTGCTGATCGGAAGGGGGAAATAACCATGAACGTCATTGAAACAAACAATCTTACAAAGTACTATGGAAAATCGAAGGGGATTGAAAATGTCAATTTTACGGTAAAAGAAGGGGAGATTTTCGGCTTCATCGGACCAAACGGGGCTGGGAAATCCACAACTATCCGAACGCTTTTGGGTCTGATTTTCCCAACCAGCGGCTCTGCAACAATTTTTGGTAAGGACTGCATTGAAAAGGGCCATGAAGTCCGAAGAGATATCGGTTATCTCCCTGCGGAAATATTTTTTTATGATAAGATGAAGGTTCGGGATTTACTGAATTACTCGGCTAGTTTCTTTGAGGGAGAGTATTCCCAGCGCATCGAAATGCTGGCTAAAATGATGGAACTGGACTTAAATCGAAAAATTGAAGATTTGTCCTATGGCAATAAGAAAAAAGTAGGCATCGTACAGGGGCTCCTTCACAGTCCCAAGCTTATTATGCTTGATGAGCCCACCGGAGGACTGGATCCGTTAATGCAAAAGAAATTTTTCGAACTGATTCGGGAAGAGAATCAAAAAGGGGCCACCATATTTTTCTCCTCCCATATTTTATCTGAAGTCCAGCACCTCTGTGACCGAGTGGCCATTATTAAAGACGGTTCTATTATACAGGTGGAAGACATCAGTACATTACAAAAGAATACATATAAAAAAATCATGATCAAAGGTGAAAATCTTCTTAAGGAAACCTTCAAATTCCAAGGGGTCACGAATTTAACAATGGAGGAGCATACCCTGAAGTTTTTCTTCAAAGGGGACATTAATCGGATAAAAGATATAATTCAACCCTATAAAATAGCGGATTTATTAATAGAGGATCCTACACTGGAAGAAATCTTCATGCATTATTATGAGTAGGGGGAATGGATATGAATATTTACAAGTTTGAACTAAAAACCTACTGGAAATCCTTTTTTCTCTGGTCCTTGGGGATTGTGGCAATACAGCTTATTATGATGGTTTTTTATCCCTCGATGGCTCAGGATGCTCAAATTATGGACCTGATTCTGGAAAACTATCCCCCGGAGCTTTTACAGGCAATTGGTCTGGGTGAGCAGGTATCGTTGGCTACTGTACTGGGATATTACACTTTCGTTTTCACATTTATTCAGCTGGTGCTCGGAGTTCAAAGCGCTTATTATGGTTTTCAGTTCCTGTCCGTGGAAGAACGGGAACATACTGCGGATTTTTTGTTTACCAAACCCGTAACCCGGAATCGAATTCTGGGTGGAAAGTATTTGGCGGCCCTTACGATATTGCTGCTCACGTTTCTTGTTGTCGCTGGAGGTACCTTTTTATCCATTGAGCTGTTCCGTGACGGCAGGGAATATGAAACCGGGCCATTAATTGTAATGCTGTTATCTGTTCCGCTTTTTCAATTGTTTTTCTTCAGTATCGGAATGCTTATTACGGTTGCGACAAAAAGGATCCGCAGCGTGATAAGTTATGCTCTGGGGCTCGGTTTTGGGCTCTATGTACTCAATGCATTTCGTAGTATCGTCGGAGGAGAGCTGCTGGGATTTTTGACGCCCTACTATCATTTTGAGCCTTCGTATATATTAATGGAAGGGTCAATTCCAATGGATCGGGCAGGGATCACTATTGTTTTGATATTATCAGCTCATATTATCAGTTGTTTTGCTTACTTAAAGAGGAATATCAGGGCCCTGTAAGGAGGCGTTTATTGATGAACGTATTTATTCGAGAAATGCGAGATCATATGAAGGGACTGATGATTTGGTCCGGGATCATTCTGGTGTTTATGTTGATGGTTTTTGTAGAGTTTGAAGCTTACTACGAAAACCCGGAAATGGCAGAAATACTGGATGTAATGCCTAGAGGGATGTTGGAGGCTTTTGGGATGTATGGAGCAAACCTTACCACTATTAACGGATATATGTCTATTGTTGCTTTATATTTATATATTATGCTGGGAATATTTGCAGTTCTTCTGGGAAACAATATTATCGGGAAGGAGGAACGGGATAAAACCGGGGAATTTTTACTGAGCATGCCGATTAAACGCTATAGGGTTTTAATCAGTAAAGTACTGGCGGCGGTGCTAAACTGTTTTTTACTGATGGTTGTAGCGGGAATTGGCATTGCCATTGCCATTACTCCATACAGGCCGCAGCAGGAAAACTTTGAATATATTATACGGATCCTTGGGGCCTCTTTTATGATTCAAATGATTTTTTTAAGTCTTGGACTTTTCATAGCAGCCTCCTCTAAAGTCTATAAAAAATCCAGTGCCATAGCAGTAGCACTGGTAATAGTAACGTATATTATATCCGTAATCCAATCTCTGAGCAAGTCTGTGGAGTTTCTAAAATATTTTACGCCCTTTAAGTATTTTCAAGCCTCGGACATTTTACAGCATAATGGTTTTGAAGGGATTTATTTGGCCCTTACGGGAATCATCGTTCTATTGGCCCTCCTTGGTGTATTTTATATCTATCCCCGGCGGGATTTAAAGTTATAACTTTGTATTCCTGTTCTTTTTCTTCTGATAGGTGTGATATAAAAAAACGCCCAGTTGAATAATCAATCCCAGAAGAATCCCTACTATAGGCCAGATAAGCAGTGCTAATATACCGATAATTTCTCCCCAGCCTTCAATGCCTTGCCAAAAGGCTCGAAACATTTCGATAAAACCTACTAACAGTCCGGTTAAAAATAGAAATAGAACTATGGTTAATTGATATCCGCTAAGAAGCAGATAAATAATACCCATTAAAAGAGAAAAAACAAAATATACCGCCAAATTCTGCAGCTGAATGGAAAATTCCAATAACGCTCCGATGCCCACCACTAAGAGCAAAAAAGATGCTATGGATAAGCCAAACCCTCTGAGCAGCTGGTTTTTGTTCAATTTAAAAGTCATGATAACCCTCCTTGTATAAATAGCGATTAACTATCCGCTGTAGCTGTTAACTACATTAGTATAGTCAAAAAGTAATCAGTGTGCAAGGAAAGATTTGAGATGGGTTAGGTCTTTTTAAATTTGACAAACCCTTCCAGGAAATATTATTATAATTAGATGAAATATTTTTATGAAAATGAAATGATAAAGGAAAGGACAGATTACAATGGTACTAAAGGCTAAAGGACTTATTTTCTTAATTGTATTAAGCATTGCAGGCTGGGCCATGGGATGTGGCAGTATCCAAACGGAAGGAAGACTGGAAACCTACGAAAATCAGTTTATGGAAATGGAATATCCTGCAGAATGGACTTATGAAGAAATTGAAGATGAGAGTTTTGCAGCTGTCCGCTTTGAAGAAGAGGGAGAAGGGTTTGTTTTTGAAATGAGTATATCCCGTATTGAAAACTGGTTGACGGAAGAGGAAAAACTTAACATGATGGAAGATATCGCATTGGAACAATCGGAAGAGCAGGGCTTTGAGATTCTGGAAAATGAAGAAATTCAAATAGACGGGCATTCCGGACTGAAAATTATTGATCAGCATCCCGATAGAGGCAGGAGAAAAACAATCGCGACGGTTTTTAACTATCATCAGCTGGCAATCAATTTTTCAGGTTCCGAGGAAGCTTATGAAACCCATAAAGAAACTGTAAACGAGATGATAGAATCTATTGAAATTATCCGGAGATAGTAGGGCTGGACCCTAAGGGCTAGAGTGTTAGACCTTAAGGACCAAAACTTGCCTATTTGAGTTTTATTTTGTTGTAATATATTAAAGCAGGTTTTAATCCGTTATAATAGTACTATATTTGCTTAAGGAGGCTTAACAAAATGTTAGAGCAAGAGTCACAATTGCTGGAAGGGATTATTGAAGCCATTCAGGATCCAATAATTATCAAGGATCGTAAGATGAATATACTCCGATGCAACCCTGCAGGATATAAACTTATCGAAGAAATAGAAAGTATGAAAAATGTATCGGGAAAAAGAATATTAAATGACGAGATTTCTGAAAAAGCCGCAAAAGCCGGAATCGTTAAGAAATCTGAAAAACCAATGAAAAGTAACGGGTTTTATTTTCAAAAGATTGCTACTCCGATCATGAATAATAAGAGAGAAGTCACTCATATAGTGGAACAGTTTAAAGATATTACCGAAATTATTGAAAAAGAAACCGAGCTGGATGTTTATTTTTCTTCAAGTTTAGATCTTCTTTGTATTGCCAGTACCGAAGGCCGATTTCTGAGACTGAACCCTCAATGGGAAGAAGTTTTGGGTTATACCACAGAAGAGTTAAAGGATCGGGAAATATTAGAGTTCATACATACCGACGACATTCTCTCTACATATGAAGCAATTAAAAATTTAACAGAGAATCAGGAAGTAATAG
>SKOH01000189.1 GCA_007120165.1 Clostridiales bacterium | reverse complement strand
GAGTTAAGGCAATTATTGACGGGTCCCCGCGAAGAATTAAAGTGTGTACTCGATGCCTGCGTTCCGGTAAAGTTCAGCGAGCTTTATAAGTCAAGATTGAAAATAAAAAAGCCTACTATCCACAAAAGTAATAGCAGGCTTTTTTACATCCTTTTTGAATCGGTACGGTAAAAGATCTTTCTTAAAAGATCTTTTTTTTATTTTTTGTAATTCCGGGATTCTGCATAGGTTTTCACAAGGGTTCACAAAATGCCGGCAGATTTTCCCTAGTCTCTCGCGATTACGGCCAGAAGCCTGCCTTCCCTGAAGAAAATTTCCGCCTGCTGATCCTTAATAATATTACTGATCCCCAAGGTGTGGCCCCGAAGGAGTTTCTGATCCCTTAGAGGGTACTCAAACCCCTTTAAGGTTACCCCGGTAACCGACTCCGAGATCGGTATCAGCGAAAGATTTTCATTTTCCCGTCCCGTGATCTTCGTATACTTTTCCAGCAGCCATAGTTCATTTTGTCCATCCATTAACTTAATCGAAATATCCGGGTCATAATACCCTTCCAGCAGCTGAACATTTGCCAGGGTATGATCCATTCGGGAGCCGAAGGCCCCTAGTATTTCAATGCTTTCCGGTTTCATAGCCAGACTGTAGTCCAGGGCGATTTCCGTATCGGTCTGATCTTTTTTCGCCGGGAATTTTTTTACCGCAACGTCCCTTTCTTCCATCCAGCGCTTGGCCTCTTCATCAATGGAATCCAGATCCCCCATTAAAAGATCCGGCACAAAATCAATTTCCGTTAAATACTTCGAAGCCCCATCGGCACAGATCACAAAATGAGCTTCCCTGGAAACTTCCCTGAGCTTTTTCTTCAGCCAGGGGATGCTTTCAATCTTTCCGTTGGTCACAATGGAAATTTTCATTTACCGCTCCTCCCCTTCCCCTTTCCGGCGAAGGTTCTGAACGGCTCCCGGAACATCCTCGGCGTTGAAAACAGCAGATCCCGCAACAATGATGTCGGCTCCCGCCTTTACAATTTCCCGTACATTGTCGGGGTTGATCCCGCCATCCACCTGGATCTCCACGTTTAAGTCTTTTCGGTCAATCATGTCCTTTAATCTCCGTACTTTTTCCGTCATGGCAGGAATGTACTTCTGGCCGCCAAAACCGGGATTTACGGACATAATCAGTACCATATCCAAATCCTCCAATATATATTCCAGCGTATTCAGGGAGGTTGCGGGGTTTAGAGATACTCCGGCTTTTACCCCCTGGGCTTTGATCATCTGGATTACCCGGTGCATATGAGCAGCGGTTTCCTGATGGATCGTGATGATATCGGCACCGGCCTTGGCAAAGGCTTCGATATACTTCTCCGGCTCTTCGATCATCAGATGCACATCAAATACCATATCGGTCTTTCCCTTTAGGCTTTGTACCACCACGGGTCCGATGGTGATATTGGGAACAAAATGGCCGTCCATCACATCAATATGCAAAAACTCACAACCGGCTTTTTCTACAATTTTTACATCCTTTAACAGATTGGAAAAATCCGCCGATAAAATTGATGGTGCCAGCTTCATAATTATCCTCTCCTTTTTTCATTCAGCGTTGTCATAAACTGTACGTAGTGGTCGTATCTCTGTTGAGAGATTGTCCCGCTGCTGACTTTTGCCTTCACGGCGCAGCCCGGTTCTTTCAAATGCAGACAGGAGGTGAATTTACAATTTTCCATATAGGGCAGAAATTCCCGGAAACAAAAGCGCAGGTTTTCCGGCTGGATTTCATCAATATCCAAGTTCCCGAATCCGGGAGTATCGGCAATCCAGCTGTCTTTTCCGACTAAAATCAGCTCGGTATGCCGGGTGGTATGTTTTCCTCTTTGTATCCGGGCACTGACCTCTCCGGTCTTAAGCTTCAGCCCGGGTTTAATGGCATTCAGCAGACTGGATTTTCCTACCCCCGAGGGCCCGGAAAACACCGAAACCTTTCCCTTAAGGGTCTTTCTTAAGGGGTCAATCCCCTGCTCTTTTTTGGTACTGGTAAAAATCAGCGGGTATCCGGCAGGTTTATAGATCTCTTTAATTTCTTCTATCATACTGCTGTCTTCCGGCTCCAGGTCCGCCTTATTAATACAAAGAATTACCTTCAGGCCTAAGTCCTCGGCAAGAACAATGATCTTGTCCATCAACATCAAAGAGGGGCTGGGATTTTTCAGGGAAATCACAATGATTACCTGATCCACATTGGCAATCTCCGGACGCTTCAGCTGATTATTCCTGGGCAGTACTTTTTCCAATGTGCCGGTTTTTTCCCGGGCGTCGAGATTCGAAACCGTTACCCAGTCCCCCACCAGGGGTTTGATCTTATCTTTTCGTAAAATTCCCCGGCCTTTACATTCGTAGAGGCCGTCCTTTAAACTCACGTAATAAAATC
Source organism: Clostridiales bacterium (assembly GCA_007120165.1). Taxonomy (GTDB): domain Bacteria; phylum Bacillota; class Clostridia; order Peptostreptococcales; family T1SED10-28; genus Isachenkonia. Next base: position 2,013 of record SKOH01000189.1, on the reverse strand, counting down.
CGCTAATGCCTTTTATAATTCTTCCCTCTTCCATCGGGTACCTCCCTAAAATTCCATTCTGATCTCCCGGTGAAATTCTCCATCAACAAGGATATCAAAGACTTTCAGTCCTGACCCCTCTTCTCCCTCAATGGGAATCTCTACCAGGGTTTCTTCATCCGCATCATGATTGGCACGGTAGTACCGCCGATCCTCATTGATCTCCCGGACTTCAATATTTATCATGCCTTCAAAGGATTCAATATTGATCTCCATCTCCCGGGTAATGATCTCCGGTTCCGGTTCGGGCTCCGGTTCGGGCTCAGGCTCCGGTTCCGGCTCCTCCTCAGGTTCCTGACCAAGGCTGAGAACGAAGTCCACCGTATCATCGTCTTCCACTACTTCACCGCTTTCAATACTTTGGGAAATTACCCGGCCCAGGGCAACCTCATCACTGTAAGCTTCGGTAATTTCCCCGGGGATCAGCCCGGTTCGCCGAATGATCCGCTCCGCTTCCACCCGGGTAAGTCCTGAGATATCCGGCATGGTCTCGGGGCGCCCTTCACTAACGGTATAATTGACCGCCGTTCCCGAAGGCACCTCGTTTCGAAAGCCGGGATCCTGTTCAATAACCACCCCTACGGGAAAATCGCTTTCCTCATAGGAAACCTCTCCTATGGTAAGATCCGCAGCATCCAGGATCAGACCCACGTCTACCTGTCTTTCCTGAATAAGATTTGGAACCAGGACCATATTCGGTCCGAGACTGATCTGTAAATCCACCGTGCTTTCTTCTCTGACGGTCATGCCGGCGGAGGGGCTTTGGCTGATCACTATATCCTCTAATACGGCGGCATCGTGGACTTCTGTAATTTCATACTGCAAATTATGTTCCTGCAGCAGCTCTTCGGCGGCTTCCCGCTGAAGACCTACAAGTTCCGGCATTTCCACTTCATCGTTGGCACCGAAAATCCCCTGGACATACATGGCCCCGAGAGCAATGGCCAGCACCCCGATTAATGCTATAATGGCCACCATGGTGGTCATTTTCTTTTTATTGGATTTTTCCTCATCCTCTTCCTGACCGCTTTTACGAGCGCTTCTTTTGACCTTGGTGGAGTAGCTTTTCTCCCCATTTTTTCCAAGAATCTGGGTCGGTGCGTCCTCAGCATTCACCGCAGCATATAACGGCGCAGCTCCTTTGGTTTCCTCCTGCAGATTATTGAAGTCCTGAATCAGCAGCTCCGCATTCTGATAGCGCAGGGACTGCTCTTTTTCCAGAAGCTTCATAATCAAAGCTTCAAATCCCGGTGAAATCTCCGGGGTATGGGTCGAGGGTTTTTCCGGTTTTTGCTGACTGTGTTTTAATGCGATGGCAATGGGGGTTTTTGCATTAAAGGGGACCCGGCCGGTAACCATCTCATATAAGGTAATTCCAAGGGAATAAAGATCGGATTTTTCATCCACGTACCCTCCCCTTCCCTGCTCCGGGGAAAAATAATGAACCGAGCCCACAATGCTTCCGGAGCTGGTAATCGTGGCCGAGGTGGTGGCCAGGGCAATTCCGAAGTCTGTAACCTTTGCCGTAACCCTTCCGTCCTCATCCCGCTGTACTAAAATATTATGGGGTTTGATATCCCGGTGGATAATACTGTTGTTATGGGCATGTTTTAATGCCTTTGCCACTTGTTTTCCGATTTGAATGGACTCTTTTTCCGTAAGCTTTCCTTTTTCCTTAATATATTCCTTCAGGGTAATTCCCTCAATAAGTTCCATAACGATATAATAGGTGTCTTCGTACTGACCGACGTCGTAAACATTTACAATATTCGGATGGGAAAGACTGGCTGCTGCCTGGGATTCCCGCTTGAATTTATTAACCAGATCCTTTTCTTCGATGAATTCCGGTCGGAGGACCTTGATCCCCACATAACGGTTTAACAGCTGGCACTTGCCTTTATATACAATGGCCATACCGCCGCCGCCGATTTTTTCGATCACTTCGTAGCGATTACCTAAAACTTTTCCAATCAT
>SKOH01000138.1 GCA_007120165.1 Clostridiales bacterium | reverse complement strand
TCCTTTTAACAATCTCGATAATTCTCTCGATATTTAAATGTTCTTTTTGCAGTTCCAGCTCAAGGTCCTCTCCAAACGTTTCCTTCGGATCATAATCCAGGGTTAACAGTTCATTTTTCCGCTGCAGCACTTTTTGTTCAATTTTTTTCTCCAACTCCCGGCTTTTCTCCTTAAACTTTCGCTGAAGATCTCCATACAGATGGGTCTTAAAGATCCGTTTTAAAATCTCCGTTCGTTCATCGGATTTAGCCACAAGAAGCTTTCGAAACTCTCCCTGGGGAATCATCATAATTTGGCGAAACTGATTAAGTTCTAAACCCACAAGGTCGGTAATTCTTCCGGTAACCCCGGTAAGGCCGGTAATGGGCCGGTCTTCCCTGGGCATATATAAGTTGGCCTCCCCGGGAGCTTCGGTCAGCCCGTCGCCGCTTTTTTTCGGGCGTTCCTGCTTCGGCCGTCGGTAAACGGTGTAGGGTTTTCCTTTTAATTCAAAGGTAAATTCCACCTCGGTCAGCACATTCGGCGAGGCGTTTTGACAACGGATACTTTTTTCCGGCCGGTCGCTGCCGCTGGTCTCTCCATACAGGGCGTAGCATATGGCATCAAAAATTGAGGTTTTACCGGCTCCGGTAGGTCCGGTGATCAGGAACAGGTGATGATCTTGTAATTCGAGAAAATCAATGGTCTCTGTTTCTTTATAGGGACCAAAGGCACTCATCGATAGTTTTATCGGTTTCATCAGGCATCCCTCTCTTCCCGCTCAAGTTCTTGATAAACCTTGGAAAAGCAGTCCAAAGCCTCGCCGCTGGGCTCCTCTTCCCCGGTAACTTTCCGGTAAAACTCTAAAAACAGTTCCGTCGGATTCTTTCCTTTCATCTCCACTACCTGATCCCCGCCGGTTTCCAATAGTTCCATCCGTACCCGTTCCAGCTGTAAAATATTTGGATAAACGGACCGCAGTTTATTCATCGGTTCATAGAGGGTTCCTTTGTCGGTTAATACGGCATGGATATAATCCTCGGTATTTTCCAGGGAATAGACTTCCCGGTTCATCAGGTCCTCTAAGTCCCCTTCAATTACCCGAAGGTCCCGCCGCGGTTTGAGAACTTTCTCTTCGATGGTCATCTTTCCTTTTTCCTTTAACTCGATCAGTGTAACGGATTTTTTCTGTTTCGCTTCGGAAAAGGAATATTTCAGTAAAGACCCGGCGTAGCGAATGCCGTCTTTGGAAACCCGCTGGGGCCGGTGAAGATGACCGAGGGCCACATAATCAAAGGCTTGGTAATACTCCGCACTTACATATTCCGACCCGCCGATACTGAGGGGCCGTTCCGATTCGCTGGTTTCCGGTTCCTCCGTACCCACCACAAATCCGTGGCTGATACAGACATTTCTAACCCCCGGGTCCAGGGTTTCGGTAATGGGTGCTAAAACCGTCTTCATAGCAGCGTCGTGATTTGATACCGAATCCATTTTGTATAGGGCTTTTACTACCGCCGGCTCACAAAAGGGGATCGGATAAAACCGCACCTCCCCGTAGGGATCCTCAAGTACCACCGGCTCCACTGAAGGTTGAAGCTTCCCTGCAATATGAAGCCCCCGATCCCGAAGAAGTTTGCTGCCGAACTCCAGCCGGTCGGGACTGTCATGGTTCCCGGAAATGGCAATAACCTTTATCCCAAGGTCCAAGACGATGGTGGATAATACCTCGTCTAAAAGCTCCACCGCTTCCGTGGGAGGAATGGATCGGTCATACACATCCCCGGCAATGATCAGCACATCCACTTTTTCGGTTTGTAGTAGAGTCGTCAGTTCCTTTAAGAGGTATCCCTGGTCTTCGGTCATATGCAGTCCATGGACAAGTTTTCCTATATGCCAGTCTCCTGTATGTAGTATTTTCATATTATTCAACCCTTTCTTTCCGGATTTTTTATTCGACCTTATCAATATACTTCACATTTCGTTATTCTAAAAAGTAGTTTGCACTGGTCTTTTTAACGTGTGCACAATGCTATTTATTCAACAATGCGGGTCCGCAATATCATTATCCATTGGTTTTATTGTACAGCAGCAGCCCCTTACTGTCCACAGCACATGTTTTTATGTTTATCGAAAAAAACAATTCATTTGGACAATCCTCTGTAAAAATTTCAGGTAACTGACCATAAGCCTTCAAATCAATCTTACTGCAAAAAAAGACAGCACCCAAGGGGTGCTGCCAAACAATATAGTTATGAGGTTTACAGTAGTCAGTTTGTTAGATTAGTAAATGCCTCTGCTAAGTCCATTCATTATGGCAGAGAAAACTTTATTCGCTCTAAGGGTTGCACCGGAGGCCACGTCTACGTCTTCTACAAAATCTCCAGGATTGTGCAGGTCATAAATCGTTTCAATCGGTTCTCCTTCAAGATATTCTGCAATTTGCAGGTGCTGCTGATAAATTCCGTATAACGTGTCGCCTTCTTCCACATCCCGGTAATCTTCCCCCGAGTAATATAAGTGTCGGAAAGTTAAATCTTGGATATTACCGTCTTCAACGTTGAACTGTACTGAAACCTGTTGTTCTCCTCCATCTCCGTAGGTTCCTCTGTATCGTCCGTCTTCCACATCTTCCAGAAGCTCCGCGGAGTATCCGTTAGCCGGAGAATAAATTCCCCGGTTTAGTGCATCCCGAATCGCTGAATATACTTTATTTCCCCGTAGTGTAGCGCCTGAAGCGGCGTCTACATCATCTACGAAATCTCCAGGATTGTGCAGTTCTGTAATCTCGTTTAAGTCTTTTCCTTCGAAGTATTCGGCGATCTGTTGATGCTGCTGATAAATTCCGTATAGAGCGTCGCCTTCTTCCAAGTCTCTGTAATCCGTTCCACCATAGTAAAGATGTCTAAAGCTCATGTCATGGATACTTCCGTCTTCTACGCTAAACTGGATCGATACTTGCTGATCTCCACTGTCCCCGTAAATTCCCCGGTAGGTTCCATCCTGATAATCCGGAAGGTCTATTGAATAGTCGCCATCTGGGCTGTAAAGACCTCTATTAAGTCCGTCTACCATTGCGGATAAGATTTTGTTTCCCCGTAGCGTTGCACCACTGGCGGCGTCCACATCATCTACAAAGTCTCCCGGCTCATATAAGTCAGTAATGGATGAGACCGGTTCCCCTTCAAAGTACTCTGCAACCTGTAAATGCTGCTCGTAAATCCCGTATAAAGCGTCCCCTTCTTCTAAGTCGCCGTAATCGGTTCCGTCATAGTAAAGGTGTCGAAATGATACGTCATGAAGGTTTCCATCTTGAACACTGAACTGGATGGATACCTGCTGCTCTCCACCGTCCTCGAAAATTCCACGGTAGGTTCCATTAGGGTAGTCCCCTTCTGCAGCTTCGTCAATATCTTCTTCATCATCATCTTCATCTGCATCATTATCGTCGTCAACGGGTTCTTCCTCATCGTTGTCTTCTCCATTTTCTCCTACCACTTCTTCTCCGTTTTCATCTTCTCCGTTGTCGTCACCACATCCCATAACTACAAGACTCATGGTTAGTAATAGAGCCAACAATAAAATCCACTGTTTCTTCATTTCCCTTCATCTCCTTTTTGCTTTTTTTCTGTTGCATGACATTGTTTGTGAAATACTAAACGTATTAAAGCAAGTTTTAACCTAAACTCATCATAATATAGTTTATCGCTAAATAGAAGATTGGAATAAGTCCCTATTTAGGGACATTTGTCCCTGCATTTATTTTCCCGCCCGCTGATGATAATAATTGGCAGCTTCGGTACGGTTATCTACCCCGATTTTTCGAAATAGTTTGGAGCTGTAGTTTCGAACAGTCTTTTCCGCAAGATCCAAGGTCTTTGCTATTTCCTTATTGGTGTTGCCTTTAGAAATTTCTTCCAGAAGCGCTTCTTCTGTGGGACTAAGTTCCTTAAAAAATCTTTTCTTCGGTTCCTGGATATTTTTAAACAAAGTTTCCGTCATCGAAGGGTCCAGCGCCTTCTTGCCTTGAAAAGTATCTTTTATATTCCCAATCAGTTCCTTTCGCTGAATGTCCTTTAACAAATAGCCATCGGCCCCTCCACGGATGGCTTCAATGACCATATTATCATTGAGATAGGCGGTTAGAATTAAAACCTTTACGTCCGGCCAACGGGTTTTGATGGTTTTACAGAGGTTAACTCCGTGAATATAGGGCAGCTCCATATCCAAAAGAATCATGTTCGGCTCAGTAGACGTCATCAACGTTTCAATCTCCCGTCCATCTCCGGCTTCCCCTACCACCCGTATTTCATCATCGCTTTCCAATACCATACGGAGTCCCTGACGAACCACCTCATGATCCTCAATGATCAATAATCGAATATCCTTTTGTTTTTCACTGCTATTTTTTTTCATTGTAGTTTCCTCCCCATTGGACATCCAGGCGAACCGAAGTTCCGGTCTTTGGACTTGTGATACGAAGTTTACCGCCGATTTCCTCCGCCCGTTCCTTCATAATTTCAAGCCCCATTTTCGTCCCCTTGGAAGATTGCTCATTTATTTCAAGAAGATCCTCATGATTGCTGACCTCCGGATAAAACCCTGTGCCGTTATCCTGTATTTCCATTGTTAAGCGGTCGTATTCTCCCCTAAGTCGAATCCAAAGTTTCGTTGCACCGCTGTGTTTTGCTGCGTTGGTTACTGCTTCCTGAAGGATATAGTAGATCTGAGTAACCGTTTTTTTAGAAGCCTTCCCATGGTATAGGGTAGGCACCCGATTATCAAAAATGATTTCAAAGGGTAGCTCTTTTTCCTTTACGCGGATAAACTCTTTGATCACGCTTTCCAGATCCTTGGAATGGTAATCCTCGATCATGGTCTCGGAGATAATATCTCTGGCGTCCTTAATCCCCTGTTGCAAGTCCTGATTGGCTTCCTGGAGATAGTCTTTATTCTCTTTCCCAAAATAGGCTTCTATTTTCAGACCTGCCCCATACATCTTCTGAATGATCCGATCATGAATCTCCCGGTTCATTTTCTCCCGTTCCACCTCCACCGCCCGATCCTTCAGCATCTGATCGATCATGGATCTTTTTTCCCCTTCGAAAACCCGGGAAATCTCCACGACAAAATAGGTCATCAAAATCCCCAGGATAATTTTCAATCCTTGCACAGGAAATCCGATAACCTCAAAGAAAAACTGATTATTGATTACATTTGCAGGAAAGAACCCCATTCTTCGCACGAAAATTCCATCCAAAATTCCATAGCTGAGTAAGGTTATGGAAAGACCATAATACCATCGATGAAGATCCTCATAATGCATCTTTTGTACTTTTTTTCCGCTGTGAAAGAGACCGATAAAAGCAATTACCCCTGCTGGAAAAGCTAACAGGTAGCGGTTAATGATAACTTCTCCCATTCGGTTCTCTGCCAAATAATCGAGTCCATATAAGCCGTAAAGGATACCGAAACGGAAAACCCAGGCTAACAGTAAAACCAGGGGTATTTTTTCAACCAACCGGCGAATTATCCTGTTATCATTTCCATCATCCCTTGTTAAAGTCATTAAGGCGAATCGAAGTAAAAAATAAAAGGACAGTACTTTTAAAGATCCCTTTACCGCTAAAATGATCCCGGAGTAATCCTGATAAAGTCCGGCAATCTGGGCCATGGTAACCCATTCAGATACCCCATGGAGAATACCGAACATTCCAAGAAGGGGCAGGGTTCGAAGGATGGGAAATCCGCTAAGTTCCTGATTTCTTTGCTGAAAAATCACAACCCCCATCAGGATAAAGACGAATCCGTATAATAGATAAAGAATAAATGATATTTGTGTACTCATAATTTTCATTCCTTTTTATTCAAATGCCTTAAGCAAAATTCATGCTTCGAAAGACTTCTTTTTATCTTACCATATTTTCTTTTGCTTCTCATTAAATAGTCTCCTCGGTTTCAATAATCTTTACTATACATCCTTCAAAAGTTCCCTTTAATAATTGTCTTCTATTAAACATGGTTACCTACTTTGTATAATTTAATAGTTGTCTATTTTGTATAGCACAGTAGTCGGTAGTGTCAAACATTTATGTTTTACAAGGAAAACAATAACTTTAGGACATATGTCCTTAAAACCGGGGCACTTATCATCTGTTTCCCGTTTCGAATCCCCGATATAATTTATTTACCTGGTGAACTGCTTTTATATGTTTGCTTATTAACAAACTATAGGCCGGGCTTAGACAAATACTATTATACATTGAAGGGAGAGAGTACAATGTTCAAGAAGAAAAAGTTTTTTGTAGTAATGATTGTTCTATTATTAGCCGTTTCCCTAATGTTCGTGGGATGTAATGACGAAAACGGTGAGGAAAATGGTAATGGAGAAGAGAATGATAACGGTGCAGTTGAAAATGACAATGACAACGGTAACGATGAAGAACCTTCTCTTGCAGGGAAACACGTAGGATATTCCTGGGGTGGCGAGGCCGATGGAACTTCCTTTGAAGACGCAACAACTTACATTGAAACGATTTTAGAGTTGGACGACGACGGCGTTATTACTTACGCTAAAATGAACTATTTCGTTCAAATGGATGGTTTCTGGACGATGCGACAAAGCGGAAATGCTTATGTGGATGTAGATTATAGTGTAGATCCGGTTGCTGCAACTCCGGGCGAAGACTACGAAGCAGGTACTTCCATGTTCAACATTTACACTGCGGACATGATGAGTTTTTACGCCATTGGTGTAGACGACGATGGTACAGTCGCCCACGCTATTGTGGATCCAATTACCCGATACCAATTAGAAATGAAATTCCCTGCTGATTTTGACTTCGAAACCACCATGGGTGAGTTAACCATAGGTTCAGAGAATAATGTGCCGACAACCCGAACCTCCGGAGCCGGATTCACGAGACCGGATAGCTGGGATGAAGTTGAAGACAACACCATCTTTGATGTGGGTGGACCTTGGTCTCATGTTGTAACCGAGGAAGGTGTATTTGCAGGAATTGATAATGATTCTACTGTGATGGAATATTTAGAAGCAATGGAAGTGGAATTTGATGGAGATACTCCTCAAGCTAAGGAAGTATCCTATGGTTACTTTGGACTTGGCGGATGGAATGGAAACTATCGAGCCATCGAAGAAGATCTTGTCGGACGAAATGCTACAGAGTTTACCTCTTTAGTAGACTGGTCGGAGTACGAAGATTCCATCAATGAAGATAACCAGTTCGGAGTGGATACGGAATCAGGTGCAACAAGAACAGTACAAGATTCCTATGACACCATTTCCGGTGCAACCGTTCGAATCTCCAGAGAAGCCACTTCTTTCCAACGGGCTCTTGTAGATGCCGGAATCTTAGATGAAAACGATGTTATCATCGGACGATTCTAAATAATACTACTAACTACTTCATTAACCTCCATAAAAAAGCACTTAAGGCCACCATTCCTTAAGTGCTTTTCAATTTTCTATAACTGAGGAACTTATACTTTGTGAAGCTGGGTTATCGGTATTTTTCATTTCCTAATTATTCAACTTTGTGCGTGTCCAAAACAAAGCTGCTTCCGTTCGATTATTTACATTGAGTTTTTCCATAATCTTCGTTAAATAATTGCGTACGGTCTTTTCTGCAATATTCAGTTCCCCGGCAATCTCTTTATTGGACTTTCCCATACATAATAGTTCCAGTACCGATTCCTCCCGCGGAGTTAAAGTAATGTTCTCCGTAAGTTTTTTACATTCCTGGCCTTGAAATTCTCCAATTAATGCTCCGGATATGGCAGCATCCAAATAGCCTTCCCCCTGATAAGTTTTTTCCAGGGCTTCCATGATTTTTTTGCTTTCAATGGACTTTAGAATGTAACCATCGGCCCCCGCCTTTAAAACCTCCATCACGGTTTCCCGATTTTGGTGGGCGGTGAGAATCAATATTTTCATCTCGGGAAAAAGATTTTTAATTCTTTTTGTTCCGATTACTCCGTCTCCGTCGGGCAGACGAAAGTCCAGCAGTACAATATCCGGTTGTTTTTCTCGGATTATCTCCAAACCCTCCGAAAGATTCGCCCCTTCTCCTACTACGGTAAATCGGCTATCTTTCTCTATAAGTGTCTGCATTCCCACCCTTACAATAGTATGGTCATCAATAATTACAACTCGTATCTCACTCATTTTCAATTCCCTCCCAGGGTACTTGAATAATAATTTCTGTTCCTCTGCGGGTGCTTTTCACATTCATTTCGGCATCAATGGCCGCTCTTCGTTCTTCCAAAGAGGCGAGCCCGTAGTGGGTATGATCCTGTTCCTTCAAATATTGATCAAAGGTTTGCTCCATCCCCTTTCCATTATCTCTAATGGTTACAATTAAATACTGCAGGGTGGATTCCACTCTAATCAGGGCTTTATCAGCGTTGGCGTGCTTTATGATGTTGATGATCGCTTCCTGTATCATATAATAAAGATGGGTCGCCTGTTCCGGAGATAAATACCCAAGTACAACTTCGGGTATTCGATACTCCACATGGAAATCGATGGCCTCTTTTTTCGTATAGATCCGGATCAGCTCTTCGATTTTATCCTGAAGATCGTCGAACTCCACCCGCTTTACCACCATCCGGTCCATTAAATTTCGAAGATCCTCAATGGTTTCATTAAGGCTGCTTTTTACCGTCTTAAGATCCTGAGATTGGACCCCCTCTTCTTCATCTATTAAATTTTCCACAAGAATTCCTGTCCCGAATAAATTTTGTATGATACCGTCGTGCATCTCTCTGGCAATTTGCCTTCGCTCCTGATTACGCATCTGCTGCTCAGTAAATTGCCGCATCTTTCGTTCCCCTTCCCAGTGAAAAATCTTGATAGATCCTAGAAAGAGTATGGTAATTGCAAAGGCGGTGACCATTCGCATAAACTCCGCCGGAAGTCCGATCCACTGTCGGATGAGCTCCCGATTGAGCAGTGTTGTTGGAAAAAAACCTTTATCTGCCACAAAAATTCCGGCAAAAATTCCGTAAAGAAAAAAACTTACCGCCATTAATCGGTATCGAAGGGCAATGGCTTTTAACTTTAAACGACCTAAATCCTTGGCTTGATGAAGAAGCGCCGTTCCTGTAATTATGGTTGCGGGAAGACCAATAAAATAGCGGCTTAGTGCACTAAAAACCGCATAGCCTCTTTCCGGAAGGTGAAAAAATAGCGAAAACACCATAAGTCCCGCTAACCATATAAGAAAAAGGAATAAAGGAATCCCAAAGCTTCTCCACCGGTTTTTTCGATTGTATAGCTCCAGTCCGAAGACCATTAAAAAAACAAATGAGATTGTGTTCATCATAATCTGAACAAGGTAAATCATCGGGTCCTGTTCGATAAACACCCGGGTAAGTCGCAGCATGATTACCCATTCGGTAAATCCGTGAATCAAACCGAATAACCCCAAATATTTAATTGACTGCAATAAAGGAAAGTTACTATATTTCACCCCTTTTTGCAAAAGGGCGGAGATTCCCATGGTAAAAAAAGAAAGTCCATACAAAAAAAACAGGAAGATAAAACTGATCCGGGTGGTAAACATCTACATCATTCCCTTTCGGTTTCTTCCTGTAGTATATCCTATTTTATTCAATAAATAAATACGTTCTTATGGTCTCCTTTACTAAATCCGCCCGATTTCATCAATCAGCCAAGGGCTGTCTTCTTTTTCTCTGACCACAAAATACACTCTTTTTTGCTTGCCTCTCTGATAATATAAGGAAGCGTACTGCTGATAATCAAACTCCGCTTCTACCTCAAATACACGGATATTCTCCGGTTTATAGTATTGTCCTCTCTCCGATTGAATGAAGGCTTCTTTTTCTTCCTCATTTTCTTTGATGCTGATCAGCTCTGCCTTTTTCAGTCCCTCTACCACCTGTCGATAAATAAGAGCTGGTCTCCGTTCCACTTGCAGGGCCTTTAATGCCTCTAAATCCTGATTGGAAAGTCCATGGTAATACTCCCTAACGACCGCTTCCGGCTGCAGGGCTTGCTCCTCTGTATCCCCTTCGTCACAGGCGGCTAGTGTTAATACAAGTACCCCACTTAAAATCAGTAACCCGATTTTTAAAACACTTTTCATGGTTCTAATCCCCCTTTTCATTGATCCAATCCCCGACGGCTATAGTGCTTTTTTCCCTTTACGCTTTAGCACGCTCTTTTCTCTCATAGCGTCCTTTTTGAAAAAACATCTTATTCAGTGCAAACATAAATCCTAGTACCATGGCAAAGCCCAAGTCATTAAGGGAGTAGATTTCAACGATAAATAAAACCATAAGTAAAAAAACGAAGGCAGAAAAATAATACGCCAATTTTTTTCTTTTAACCCTGTCCGTAATCTTTTGTATCGGTTCGAAGGGTCTTAGGATGCTTTGATTAAAGACTTCAAAGAAAAACGAGCATATCCCCGTTGCAGCACCGGTTGCTAGTGCAAAAATAAAGGGATTCATCAGTTGCGCCTCCTTTCTATTCCATGGTTTTTTAACTTTACGGATTTCTTATTATTCCCTTAGAAAGTAGTTCGATGGAAACACTTCCACGACCAGAAGGTTTTTTCCGTTCCGAATCAACATCCAGGGCTCCCCGACCCCCACCCAGACCTCTTCAACCTTCCAGTACTCGGCCAGCACCTCATCTTCATTCCAGCCATCTACAAAATAAACCGCCCGTTCCGTTCGAAGATTCAGGTAATCCTTAAATATTTGATTCGCCACCCAGGCGTTTCTCCCCTGATAAGTTCTGATCCAAATTTTTTCTTCCTGATCGTCGGCTTCTCTCCAGGTTTCCTGATGCATACCATACGCCTCCACCCAAAAGCTTTGGCCGCTTTCAATAATATCTGTTTCCATTAGCCTGGCGTCCTCGCCTAAAATGTACATTCCTATCGGCAACGTACCCTGATCGAAAAAATACGGTTCTTCATTAAGGTATTCCTCTAATGTATCGTCCAGTCCATAGCTTCGGTACTCTGCAAAGAGTTGTAGACTGAGCAAAACCACCACCACCAGCCCGAAACTTATTACCGAATAATTTAACTTTCCCCTTTCCTGTAATTTTCTTTTTTTAATCTGCTTATCAATCAGCGTTCCGGCAATAACCCCGCCAATGGTTGGAAAGACCGTTCGATGAAATTCAAGGTGAGGATTATAGATATAGTCTAAAACCATCCCTGCAAGAATCAGTACAATTAAAAGATCGGTTAACCAGTGATACCAGTTTCGTTCCCCGTTTTTATCGGAAGTCTCCACCGCCTCGTTTTCAGCCGTAGGGATACCGTCTTTAACACCGGCTGTCGGATCCTCTCCAGAGGATCCTTGAAAAAAATCATTATAAACACTTCCAAACCATGCAATCAGAATCAGCGGAAGGACGATCAAAAGGGCGTTTCCAAAATAACTGATTAAAATATTCCGCCAAATAATAAGGTCGGTAATCAATACCAGGGTAATTAAAACCGCAAAAATTCCGCCTCCGACTAAATGATTTTTCCATGTTTTATTTTTCATAAACTTTTCTCCGATCCATATAAAGATCCATTAATACCATAGGGGCGATCACATTCAAAACAACAATCAAACCAAAGATCAATATCCAGGAATAGTTCCCTAAATTATTGATGATGCCCTGGTAGATAGCCGGCAGCTCCACTAACGTTCTTTCCACATTCCCGCCCAGCTGATTGGCCCTCATTCTCTCAGCCAGAACCAGCGGCACACCCGGGTGCAGTACGCTATTAAATGCGATGAATCCGCTAAAAATTTGAAGGGCTAACACCACTATATAGTTTTTCTTTACAAAGGAAATACTGTGACTGATCGAATCCACGATTTTCCCATCCTCCGCTACCATAATAATCTCCCAAAGGGTTATTAACAGTAGGATCAGGAAAAATACAATTGGAGCCGATGCAGCAAGAATCGGTATCTCCGATTCCAAGAGCTGAAATACCAATAAAAATACAATGGTAAAAGTCGCAATCAAAATAACTACCCGCCCTACCAAAATTTTGAGTCCGAAGCGACCTAACCCGGTCCCGTATTCCTCCATTCCTACCCCGGACGGTTCCTTACCTTTGGATAGGTTATGGTGACCTTCATACACTTTTCTGATCATATATAGCTTCCCTGCCAGGATAAACGCGCCAATAAATCCGGCAATAACTGTGGCGGTAAAATATGGCGGTGGACTTCCCGTTACGTAAAACGGCACTTGTCGGGTACTTTGGGTGATTTGATTGAGGCGATAGGTCGTATAAATCAACCCCATAAAAAATACGGCATCGATAAGCCCTGTATACAACAACGCTTTATTGTTAAGAAGAATTTTAAAACTGTCTCGTATGTAAGTTATTATGCCTTTGTGCATGAAATCCCCCCTTAGTAGCCCTATGAGTCCCTGAGTTTTTACTCGAAAGTTTATGGTTTAAGAGTTATATATCTAAAAACCGACTTATAAAACAATTTTCTCTTCAGATTCCTTTGTATTGGTTTTATTAACTTTTGCCTTCTCGGGACCACCCTCACCATCTTCAATTTTTACATACATTTTCTCAATAAGATAAACCGAGGGACATAAAAAACCGATCACTCCAAGAAAAACATCCAGTCCGAGAACACTTCCAAGTAAAAGTCCCAATGTACCGGTGATTAGTGAAATTACAATGAGAAACATCAATCTACCTCCTGCTATTTAGTATCTGTACGGACATCCCTGGTTTTTTTGACCACGGTGTATCCTTACTAATATATTCCACATCTGTACAATAAAACCCTTTAATTTTTTAAATATTTTTCCATTTTTCTCCGATAAATTAAACGTCACGCTTCCTTAATTTTTCAGTACATTTTGTTGGGATTCAGCGCCTCTTTAGGAACCTGCTGGATGGCATCCCAGTGTTCGCAAATTTTACCGTTTTCGTCAAATCGAAAAAAATCCATCGTAACGTATTCCTCATTATCCGGCCACACCTGATGGGTGTGTAAGGCTACTAAATCCCCTTCAGCAATGCACCGTACAAATTCGATTTTTTTATTGGGATATTCCTTTTGCATTCTTTCAAAATAGTCGATTAAGCCCTCAGGACCATCGACTGCCTGGGGATTATGCTCTCTGTAGTTCTCAGCAAGGTATTTTGTTACTGCTTCAGCGGGACGTCCTTCAAAAGCCGTTTTATACATTGCCATGGCATTTTTCTTATTATTTTCCAGCTTCCTGTTTCTTTCGGCCATTGCCTCCAACTCCTTCATTTTTCAAAAACTACCGTTACAATTACCAGCCCGCTTATAAATATTAATAGCAATAGATATGTAGATAAGCCTTTTTTTCTCAATACTGTCGCCCCCTCAAAAGAATTATTCCAACGTCTCAATCGTCGTTAAGGGGATCGTTATCCGGTCACCGTTAAAGCTTACCAGCACCGAAGCATCTTCATAGTTTTTTTCCAAATGTTCATTGGAATCGAAATACCCTCTGTAAATACCGGAATCAGAAGAATCATCTTCCTGCTTTTCCAGTGTATATTCATATACACTTTCCCCTTTAACCATAATTTCCACAAAAACTTCAGCGGGCGGTTCGTACTCTTCTGTAACGACGGTTGCCACAAACTCGTTATCATAGTCCACCTGAATATTCAGTGCTGCTCTCCACTCCTCTTTGTTTCCCGTCATATCAATCGTACTGTATGCAGGGCTATCAAAAACCGATACATAAAGAAGCATAGCTATTCCGATTAATCCCGTACTCAGCATGACTTTCCAATAAGTTTTATTCATAGGTTACACCTCATCATTTTATTAATTTTCCAATACCATCGCTTCGGATTATTCGACGAAATATCTGAATTGTTATTGTATTCATAATATAATATTTTCTACAGATTGTAAAAGGATATTTCTGTCCGCTAACCAGTAAACAAATACATAACAAGATCAGGGATTTTTTTCTCAAGGAAAACTAGAACTATTATTATTAAATATGAAAACAAACAAATCATAAGACGAAATTTTGAGATGCTATTCATCGTAGCCCCCCTATGACATCATTGTTGTAAATACTCAAATAGATAACACGCTTTTCTTGTTAATTTCCATAGCCTTCGGAAAGGAACCTTTTTTTAAAACTCTTATAAAGGGCTATCAGCCCCCATAGTATAAGGATCGCCAGAATTGGCAAAAACATCATATACAGTACGACTCCCCCTAAGCCTCTTACCCGGATTAAAAAGAACATAGGGATAGTAAGAATTGAAAGCCATATAAAACGGGCATCCTTCTTTTTCGTTAAATAACCGCTAATTAGAAGGGTTAAAATCATCATTGCTCCAACAAACCGGTTATGCACCGTCCGGTAATTGCTGCCGAAAATCAGCCAGGAGGTAGACGTATAGGTGACCATCCACTCTTCCTCCGGTATTTCCTCTAAGGTGCTGCGGTAGATTCCCGGTTCATGCCTTTCCATTGGGATATTAGAATTCATGGCATAACCTCCCTTGGGGAGGCGAAATTCCAAATGAACTTTGGCATCTCCTTCCCAAAACAGGGCAGGGGTTAAATAGTAAATCTTATGATATACCGGGTTCACTATATCAGCCTGAAGGTAATGTCCGCTATAGCTTGGATAACTAAGAATCAACTCACCGCTCTCCCCGGCCGGTAGATTTAGGGAAAACGCCATTCCTTTATATGCCTCCTGATCCCCATACCTTCCATGGTAGTTATATTCTCTGTAGTCTCCTCTAAGCTCATCCCCCGACACAGGTTCTGTAAGCGTGGGATAGGTTGAGCTTCTCCAGTTATCGGGAAGATTGT
Source organism: Clostridiales bacterium (assembly GCA_007120165.1). Classification (GTDB taxonomy): domain Bacteria; phylum Bacillota; class Clostridia; order Peptostreptococcales; family T1SED10-28; genus Isachenkonia. Next base: position 268 of record SKOH01000138.1, on the reverse strand, counting down.
CATAGGGTAACTCTTCAATATTCTCCACCGGATTTTCTTGCCAGAACACCTCCATGGACTCGCTTTCTGAAGAGCCCTGCATATATTCACTATGAGCCGGTATAATAAAAATCATTTCCAAATTTTCTTCTTCACGATGGAGATTCTCTAAAAGATATCGCACCTCCACCCTCCCTTCCTCCACAGAGTTTAAGTCAATGGTTACCCACTCTTCTACCAGTGCAATGCCGCTTTTCTCGTCAAAAATCAACTTTTCATCCGAAGGATT
>SKOH01000188.1 GCA_007120165.1 Clostridiales bacterium | reverse complement strand
TTTTCGAAAAATCCTTTATCAATCGGACCCCTGCTACACTATTTCCCTTTTCATCTAGGGATGGGCCAACAACACCGATCCCCATCTTTCCGGGAACGGTAGCCAGAATGCCTCCGCCGACACCACTTTTGGCAGGTATCCCCACATTAATGGCGAACTCTCCCGAGGCGTTATACATCCCGCAGGTAAACATAAAGGTTTTAGCAATTTTAATATATTTTTTTTCAATCAATGTTTCTCCGGTTATTAAATCCACACCGTCATTGGCCAAGAAAGCTCCGATGCGTGCGATATCCTTCGTGGTAACTTCAATGGAACACTGCTTAAAATAAACGTCCAAACTGCCCTCCACGTCCTTGTCAATTACCCCTACATCTTTCATAAAGTATGCAAGAGCACGGTTGCGGTCTCCGGTTCGTTTTTCTGATAGGTAAACATTCTCATTGATGGTTAAGTCCGGATTATCGGTAATCTGTCTGTAAAAAGCCAACATATTTTCCACTTTGCCCATGGAACTACGTCCTTCCAACATGGAACTGATGGCAATGGCCCCGGCGTTGATCATAGGATTGAAAGGCTTCGAGGGCATGACGGTTTCCAATTTCACCATAGAATTAAAAGGATCCCCGGTAGGCTCCATGCCCACCCTGCTAAAGACATAGTCTTCTCCTTTTTCTTCCAGTGCAAGGAGTAGCGAAATTACTTTAGAGATGCTTTGAATGGTAAATTTGTACTGAGAGTCTCCTCCATGGAACTCTTCCCCGCTGAGGGTAACCACACTCATGCCTAGAGCATCTTTTTTTGCTTTTTTCAGTTCCGGTATATACTCCGGCAATACGCCGTCGTCGATGTATCTACGATTGTTTTCAATGATTTTTCTGATATACTCCTGCATGGACTACGCTCCTTCATTGATCAGCGGAGGGTGCTGCCGCCGATGAACTCTCTTAAGATTGATGTTTTAGGGATGTTTTCTTCATCTTGAATGACAACGAAATAACTTAAGAATTTCAACAGTCTTTTTACTTCCGGATAATATTTTGATGTGGGTCTGACTTCCCGCAGCAACGGTTCAATATATTTTTTCAACACCGCCAGCTCATAGAATAGAGCAGAGTTAAACATTACGTCTGCCTGTTCCTGGAAGGGGAAAATATTCTTTTCTTCTCCTCTTCGTACGGATTTCCAAAGTTCCAGAGACGTTTCCACATCATTCGAGCGAAACTTATGATCCCGAACGATTCGACGAATCAGTCGCAAGTCTGTAGTGGGAATACGGTTATGTTCATCAATATTAAGCTGGGTTAATGCGCTGACATAAATCTTGTATTTACTCTCGGGATCAATTTCTTTTGTCAGTTCATCATTGAGGCAGTGGATGCCTTCTAAGATAATCGGCTGGTCCTTGTCGATCTGGATGTTCTTCCCATTATATTCCCTTTTCCCGTTATGAAAATTGAAAGTTGGAAGGGAAATCTTTTCTCCTTCCAGAAGTTTTTTTAGATCCTGATTAAATAGGTCGATATCAATGGCATGGAGGGATTCAAAATCATAGGCACCATTTTCATCCAATGGGGTTTTTTCCCGATTTACAAAATAATCATCCAGGGAGACGCTTACGGGTTTTAATCCATTTACAGCCAATTGAATGGCCAGTCGCTGAGCAAAGGTGGTCTTTCCTGATGAGGAGGGACCTGCAATTAAAATGACTTTTCGCTGGGTAAGATCCTTTGTAATATCATCCGCAATATTGGCAATTTTCTTCTCATGCAGGGCTTCTGCAATCCGAATAAACTTCCCGTCTGAATTTGATACCACGAGGTCATTTAAAGAAGCAACGTAGTCCACTCCTAGAATTTCTCCCCATTTTTCCGATTCCCGAAATATTTTAAATAGTTTTGGCTGTTCAACAAACTCCGGAATTTTCCCCTGATTGCTGATGGTTGGAAACTGGAGAACCACCCCGGGACTGTAATATTGCAGTTTAAAGTCTTTAAGATACCCGGTAGACGGGACCATATAACCATAAAAATAATTTTTTAACCATCCGCATTTGTATAAGTTGATATAGGGTTTTTCCCGATATTTTAATAAATTCACTTTCCCGCTTTGATTGTATTCGTCAAAGTTGTTCATCGCTTCTTCCACCGGGACTTTTTCTTTTTCAAAGGGTACATTTTCTTCAATGATTTCTCTCATTCGATTTTCAATTCGCTGAATATCTTCTTTAAGCAATCTTCTTTTATATCGAATTTCACAGTAAAGCCCCTTACTGATGGAGTGTTCCACGGAAACTTCACATCCGGAGAAGAGTTCCATAGCCCCCCGGATAAAAACAAAAGCGATACTGCGCTGATAGATTCGGTTCCCGATAGGATCTGTAAGATCGATAAAAGAAATTGAAGCATCTTTTTCCACCAGTTCCGTAAGCTCTTTTAATGTATTATCCTGTAGCACCGCAACAATATTTTTTCTGTTTTTTTTGTGATCCCTTACCACATCTTCAAAGGTTACGCCTTTTGCGTAGGATTTCTGATTATCATTCGGTAATGTTAGGGTGATCATATCTTTTACTTTATTCAAAGGTCCTTCCTCCTTATTTGGGCTATTCGATAATTCCGATCTCGCTAAAGGGATAGAGACGGACAAAAGCTTTCCCCACGACATCATCGATATTTATTAAACCTAGATCTTCGTTACGGCTATCTAAACTGTTGTTTCGATGGTCCCCCATTACAAAGACATGGTTTTCGGGAATAATTTGATGAATGTTTCCATGGGTATAATCGTCTTCAATATAGGGTTCTATGATACGCTGCTCATTAATGTAAACATGTCCGCCACGGATTTCAATTTCCTCGCCCGGTAACCCGATGATCCGCTTGATCAACAATTTTTGCTCACCGTTGCTGTCGGTTTGGTTGGACTCAAAAACAATGATGTCCCCCCGATCCGGATTTCCTCTTGTATAGAGCAGGCGATTGATAATCAAAAAGTCATTTTCGTCTAAGGTCGGCTGCATTGAGTAATGCTTCACTATGGTTGGTTTTACAAAAGTGGTAATAATTAATGCGATTATTAAGGAAATAATAATGGTCTTTACCCATTCAAATATTTCTTTTTTCATCTATGGCTCCCCCATTCTACTGTTCACTGTCCTTTTCATTTTATCATTAGTTATTTATCAAATCAATATAAACCCCTTCAGGGGGATGCGTTAATCCCTTTTTAAAAGTGGCTATGTAAATTTTAATTAAAATATGGTATATTATTAATAGTATTTGAATTTTACGCAAAATAATATAAACTTATTACAGAAAGCGGGAATTATAATATGAACAAGCTAAAAGATCTTTTATATGATTACACAGACCTGATAATGTCCCTAATAGTCATACTGCTAATTGTATTTATCATCGGTACCAATTTTTCCTACTTTGGGCGAAACTTTTCCGACTTACTTGGCTCATCAAATAACTCCGATTCATCAAATAGTGATTCCCTCTCTGTTGAAGACGAAGAATCCCAGGAAAACACGACGGAAAATACATCTAATGAAGATGATGCTTTAGAAGACGCAGAAGGAAATCGTGAAGAAAATAATACGGTAACAGTGGAGATCCCTCAAGGGGCAAGTGCTGCCGATGTGGGAGATGCCTTGGAGCTAAATGATTTGGTGAGCAGTTCGGAAGACTTTGTGGAAGCAACGGAAAACCTGAACGTTTCCCATCGTTTAAGACCGGGAACCTTCGAAATTCCCAGAGATGCCACATTACGGGAAATGATTCAAATTCTGATTCAAAGCAGTCTATAATCCGCTGAGGCATAGCCTCAACGGATTTTTTTATGTGGTTACTGTATTCTATCTTCCAGCATTTCCGCTCTTTTATGTGCCCGGTTAATCAGTACCTGTTTATTGACAATATGACGGGTTTGGGTGGCTTCCGCAATTTTTCCCAGTTCATCATGACAGGTAATTTTAAATTTCAAAACATTGTGATCCATATCTACAAGTTCTGCACGGGCTGTAACAAACGCGCCCTGGAGTGTAGGGTTTAAATGGGTAAATTCCATTTTTTGTGTGACACTGACATAGTCTTCGGGAATTTTTTCTCCTACAAGCTCTACGGCGGCCTGAATCATCAGTTGTACCATGGCGGTTGTGGAAAACAGGGTTTCAATTCCTTTTCTTCCGAAACTTACTGAAGAATCTTCATACTGTACTCTTTTTTGCACATGATGGGTTTGTCCTACTTCTAAAGCTACTTTCATCATACAATCCCTCCTCGAAAATAAATTTATAACTGCTATTCTTGCTTGTTATTATATTTATACCTTTAAAGAGAGATTTCACACAGACAATTAAGTAATTTCCCTATTGGAAGTAATAAAACCGCAAACTCTCTTCCTACTCGGCTTAAAATCGAAATAAAAAAAGGATAAGCTG
>SKOH01000139.1 GCA_007120165.1 Clostridiales bacterium | reverse complement strand
GCTCTGAATTCTTTTTTCTTTCCGATTTCCGTTAAAAGCTTAATGGCCGCCTCCACGACAACTTCCGTATCTCCCCGGGGGATCAGGACCCCTTTTTCCACATGAAAATCCAGGCCCATAAATTCCTTGGTTCCGGTGATGTACTGCAGGGGCTCATTGGTTTTTCGGCGTCGGATCCATGACTGATAAGTTTCAACTTCCTTCGGCAGCACTTCCCGTTCGGGGTAGACATGAATTACCAAACGCTCCACTCCCAGGGCTTCCATCAGCAGCACCTCGGCGTCCAGGGCCGGGGTTCGAAGGTGGGCACCGCTTAATTCACTTTTTCCCCATTTTAACAGCTGGCCAATGTTTTTCATCTCCATAATACCCCTTCTTTCTTTTAAGCGCTTAAGACAGACAGTTAGCAGTTAATCCGGCCGTACCTCGTGACATTTTCTGCAGCGTGCCTCATAGCTTTCCTTGGCTCCCACCAGGATTACCGGGTCCGAGGCTTTCGCCGGACGGCCGTCGATGATTCGCTGGGTCCGGGTGGCCGGCTGTTTGCATTTCATACAGACCGCCGTAAGCTTTGAGACGTGTTCCGCCACGGCCAGCATCTCCGGCACAATATGAAAGGGCTTTCCTTTAAAGTCCATATCCAGGCCCGATACAATAACCCGTTTCCCCGAGTCTGCGATTTCCTGACAGAACTCCACCACTTCCTTGGGAAAGAACTGCACTTCGTCGATGGACATGATATCGAATTTTTCCCGGTTGACAATAGCCCGCATCTCTTCAATGGTTTCCACGACGAAACAGTCCGCTTCCTTTCCGTTATGGGAGACGATGGCGCTTGCGTTGTAGCGGTTATCGATTTTCGGCTTAAAGGAAATTACATTGAGCTCTGCGATTTTTGCCCGATTGATCCGTCGAATCAGCTCTTCGGTTTTCCCCGCATACATCGGTCCTACAATTACTTCTATACTGGCACTGTTGGCATATTCCATTACATCCACCATGGTGATCCCCCTTGAATTTTATGTATTTAGGTAGCAAAAAATCAAGGCTAGAAGTACTATCCAACCTTGATTTATATTTGAGTTTCAATTTTGTCTCTATGCTTCTTCTGATTCTTCTTTCTTTGCTTCGGCCTGAACCCCGAATTTTTTGTTGAATTTTTCTACCCGTCCACCTTTTTCCAAGGACTTTTGCTTTCCGGTATAGAAGGGATGACAAGCTGAACAGATCTCAACTTTGATTTCATTATTTGTGGATTTGGTTGTGAATTTGTTTCCGCAGGCACAGGATACCTCTACCTCGTTGTACTTTGGATGTAGTTCTTTTTTCATATATCTCACCTCTTTCTTCGTATTCGAATATTGCTTTAAAGTATTATAAAATACTCAAATTTGCATACTCCTGAGATTAACTACTACATTATAGCATAATCTTTGAAGTTATGGCAAGGTTTAGATTCCGATATTTATTGAAGTTTCTTTCGGATCACCTGGACAAATTCCCGGTTGTTCTTGGTCTTCATTAATGTACTGATGATTTTCTCCGTCGTCTCCTGGACACTGTTATTACTCATGGCCCGGCGAATACTGAACATGGCCTCCATTTCCTCCGGGGTAAGCAGCAGGTCTTCCCGCCGGGTGCCCGAGCGGTTGATATCCACTGCGGGGAAAACCCGTTTTTCCGAAAGCTTCCGGTCCAGATGCAGCTCCATGTTTCCGGTTCCTTTAAATTCTTCAAAGATCACATCGTCCATCCGGCTTCCGGTTTCTACCAAAGCGGTACCGATGATCGTAAGGGATCCGCCCTCTTCTAAGTTCCTTGCGGCTCCGAAAAACTTTTTCGGCATATGAAGGGCTCCGGGGTCCAGACCTCCGGAAAGGGTTCTTCCCGTGGGGGGAATGGTCAGGTTGTAGGCCCGGGCCAGCCGGGTGATGCTGTCCATTAAAATGACCACGTCCTTTTTCTGCTCCACCAGACGCTGGGCCCGGTTCAGTACCATTTCCGCCACTTTGATATGATGACTGGGAAGCTCATCGAAGGTGGAGTAGACCACCTCTCCGTCGATGGACCGTTTCATATCGGTCACCTCTTCCGGGCGTTCATCGATTAAAAGCACGATGATTTCACTCTCGGGATAGTTGATCGCCACGCTTTTGGCGATCTGCTTAAGGAGGATGGTTTTCCCGGCCTTCGGCGGCGCCACGATCATTCCCCGCTGGCCTTTGCCGATGGGGGCGATCAGGTCAATCAGTCTTGTGGCCAGCTGATTGCTGGCAAGTTCCAAATTGATCCGCTTATTCGGGTAAATCGGCGTTAACTGGTCAAAGTCCCACCGTTTATTGGCAATCTCCGGATCCAGATCATTGATTTTTTTCACATACAGCAGGGCGTTATATTTCTCGCCGCTTTTGGCTTTTCGGGTAATTCCCGTGATTTTATCCCCGGTACGCATTTTAAACCGCCGGATCTGGGAGGGAGAGATATAAATATCGTCATCGCTGGACAGATAATTATTCATCCGTAAAAAACCGTAGCCGTCCATATGAATGTCTAGGATGCCGTCGGCAATATTTACTTCTTTATCCTGGGAAATTTCACTTTGCAAATGAGAGGGAAGTCCTTCTTTACGGGAGGTGTTGAGCTGTTTTTCTTCGGGGGTTTCGGTTGAAGCTTTTGAGGAGGCGTCTTTAATTGCGGCCTCTTCTTTGGTTGCTGCGGCGTCTTTAATTGCTGCCTCTTCTTTCTTTGCGGTCTCTTGGGCAGGTACTGCGGCAGATTCCTCTTTCTCTAAGGGTTTGCCCTGGATAAGATCTACCAGCTCCTGCTTTTTGTATTTGTAGTAATTTTTAATACCCATGGTTTTGGCAATCTCTTTGAGATCCGCCAGCTTCTTTTTTTCCAATTCTTTTACATCCAATAGTATCCCGCAGTCAAATATCCTTTGACGACGGATTCCACCTCCTTTAGGGCGATATAGGAATAGAGGGATGAGACTCCCTCTATTGTCCTCTTCAGCGTTATCGGTCATTCTAACCTTTGCCTTTCAGCTCAGATTTAGTAATTTTTAAATACTTCCTTTTAATAAGCGTAGGTCGGTTTGGTTCGAAGTTTATGGGTAGCTTCTACGAATCGGATGGTTCCGGTTTCCGAGCGCATTACGATGGAATGGGTCTTTGCCGTGTCGTCCCCGGTATAAACCACGCCTTTCAGCATATCCCCGTGGGTGATTCCGGTGGCCACAAAGTAGGCTTCATTGCCTTTTACCAGATCGTCCATATACAGTACCTGTTCCGTATCGATGCCTAAGTCGTCGCACTGCTTTTTTTGCTCATCGGTGGTGCAGATCAGTTTTCCCTGGATTTCTCCGCCCATACACTTCATGGCGGCGGCGGTAATGACCCCTTCCGGAGCGCCTCCGATACCCATTAAAACGTCCACTCCGGTACCTTCCACAGCGGTGGCTAAGGCACTGGCAATGTCCCCGTCGGAAAACAGTTTGATCCGTGCCCCGGCGTCGATGCACTGCTGAATTAAGTCTTTGTGTCTTGGCCGGTCAATAATCGTCACGGTTAAATCCTCAATTTTTTTATGCAGGGCTTTGGCCACACTTCTTAAATTCTCTTCCACGGACCAGTTGATATCAATTTTTCCCCGGGCTTTGGGACCCACCGCAATTTTGTCCATATAATAGGAGGGAGCGTTCAGTAAGCATCCCTTCGGAGCCATGGCAATAACGGCAATGGCATTTGGCGTACCGTTGGCCACTGAGGTGGTTCCTTCCACAGGATCCACGGCGATATCCACTTCCATATCCCCTTCCTCCCAGGCACCGACTTTCTCTCCGATGTAAAGCATGGGGGCTTCATCTTTTTCCCCTTCACCGATGATAACCGTTCCTTTAATATCGATGGTATCGAACATTTTCCGCATACCGTCCACACCGGCCTGATCCGCCGCTTCCTTATCCCTTCGTCCCATCCATCGGGAGGCTCCTAAGGCGGCACCTTCCGTCACTCTTACAAGATTGATTGCTAAATTACGATCCATCTGAAACACTCCTTTATTTGGTAGATTATCTCTCCGTCAGTAAACCATCTGTATGTAAAACCGGGTCCCCGGCGGGCACATTCTTTCCTAATTATAGCCCTTTTCCCGTTGAAAATCAAGGCATTTGAACAAAAACACAGAGAGGCCTTGGTCCTCTCTGCGCAGTGTCTGTTATTTTTTTACATTCCGCCCCTATTAAAAGGCTTCGTTCCAGTCGGCTAAAAACTTTTCAATTCCGATATCCGTAAGGGGATGGTCCGTCATCATCTTCAGCACCTTAAAGGGGACCGTGGCGATATGGGAACCCGCTAAGGCGGCCTCGGTCACATGCAGGGGATGGCGGATACTTGCGGCAATGGTCTGGGCTTCATAGCCGTGGATATTGAAAATCGTAATAATCTCTTCGATCAGATTCATTCCGGT
>SKOH01000126.1 GCA_007120165.1 Clostridiales bacterium | reverse complement strand
CTATCTGATAGAGATGGACATACCCGCCACACTTTTTATAAGTGCCGATTGGCTGCAAGCCCATCCTGATAAGGTAGTAAGTCTTTGGGAAAACCCGAATTTTGATATTGCCAATCATGGAGAAGACCATAAACCCTTATCTGTAAGCGGACGAAGCGCCTACGGAATATCCGGAACTGCTTCGGTAGAAGAGGTCTATCACGAGGTTCATCAAAATCATTTAAGAATCAAGGAATTAACCGGCTATGCTCCGAAATTTTTCCGTTCGGGCACCGCATATTACGATGAAGTGGCGGTAAAAATTATAGAAGATTTAGGAGAGGTGCCGGTAAATTATAATGTACTCGGTGATGCCGGGGCTACTTTTTCTTCCGAGCAGATATACAACCGTATGATTCAGGCGGAACCGGGATCAATTATGCTCTTTCATATGAATCATCCTGATAGTGAAGTGGCGGAGGGGGTAAAAGTAGGGGTGCAGGCTTTACTGGAGGAAGGCTTTGAGTTTGTACTGCTGAAAGACTATATTGAAGAACTGCAATAATTAAGGGTGTCTCGGCACTCTTTTTTTATGCCTCTTCATGAAACCTGATAGGTAAGAACGATATATTTTAAAAGGGGATATACGGCTGAGATAAAAAATGAGTCCACAGAGGATTCCTCTATGGACTCATTTAGTAATGTTTAATTGGTGGAACTGACGGGATTCGAACCCGTGACCCCTTGACTGCCAGTCAAGTATTCTCCCACTGAACTACAGTCCCGAATTACTTGCAACAAACTATATTATAAATCAAAGTGTGGGAAAAGTAAAGGGTGTCTTTAAAAAAGAATTTTCTGTTATTTTATGATATAATAATTACATCAATTTAGGATGGTTAGGAGGATGAGCATGAATCAGGCGCAGCAAAAGAAAATGATCGGAATCGATTTAGGGGGAACCAGCATTAAATTCGGTCTGATTTCTCCGGAAGGTAAAATCCTGAGAAAAGTTAAAAGGAAGACGCCAAGCACGAAGAATTTCGAAGAGATCCTCAAATTAATCGTGGGGGAAGTCGAAAAGATCCTGCGGGATAATCGTTTGACTAAGGAAGAGATTCATGGTGTCGGGATTGGTTTTCCAGGAGTAGCCAACGGAAATGGGGATGTGGTATTTGCCAATAATCTTTACTGGGAGAATAAGCCGCTGCAAAAATCCCTGGAAAAAGAATTAAGCCTCCGGGTAAAAGTCGGAAATGACGCTTCCTTAGCAGGCTTTGGAGAATTTCATTTCGGTGCTATGAAAAATACTCGAAATGCCCTGCTCTTAACATTAGGCACAGGCCTCGGAGCCGGCGTAATAATCAATGGGAAAGTGTTTCACGGCAGTCATTATCTAGGAACGGAAATTGGACATATGATTGTAGGCGAAAATTTCTATAACTGCAACTGTGGAAACAACGGTTGTCTGGAAACCTTTGCCTCTGCCACTGCACTGGTAAAATACGCCACTTATTTATTAGACGCCGGAGAAACTTCCAGCCTCAAAAAAACCCTTGAAAAACAGCAAAAACCGGTTACTCCCCAGCAGATAATTGATGCTGCCAGAAGACATGACGAAGTGGCAGAAAAGGCTCTTAAGCGTTTCATTCATTATCTTGCCATCGGGTTATCCAATCTGATTAATATTTTTGATCCCGAGGTCATTGCTCTTGGAGGCGGTCTTAGTGAAAGCGGGGATGTGTTTTTAGAGGAACTCAGAAGACTGACGAAAACCCACACCTATGTAAAAGAACAAAATCCGACGAAAATTGTGATTGCAGAGTTGAAAAATGATGCCGGAATCTTAGGGAGCGCCATGTTCCTACTGGAGGATTAATTTTACCTGGGCACCTTACAATAGTGGAGAAAGTATGATATTATATTAAAAAAAATAAGGCAATCGTTTGCATAAATCAGGGAGCCCCCTAGGGAAATCCCCACAAGGAGGAAAAACAGTGCAATCTTTCAAACTGAAGGAAGAGATCGAAGGATTTGAATTTGGGACCCCCATGGATACGGAGATCATACTGGAAAAGGGCTCCCCGGCGAAAATCAGCTTCAATGAAAAAATCACTCTGGGAAAAACGACAACTTTGGCCTTCGACCTGAAACCGAGTGACCGGATTTATGGGCTGGGAGAGCACTTAGGGAGCATAAACCGGCGAGGACGAAGATTTCGCTCCTATTGCCGGGACGAGGCAAACCATACTGAAGATAAGTTTGAATTATACGGAGCCCATAACTTTTTTATCCATGTGAAAGACCATGAACAAATTGGCTGGTTCATTGATTTCCCCGGGGAAGTAGTGTACGACATCGGGTTTGAAAAGGAAGAACTGTTCGAAATTAAAATTTTGGGCAGGGATTTTCGAATCATTAAAATTCCCGGCAGCAGCATCGAGGAAATTGTATCCCGCTTTCTTCAGATGATCGGAAAAGCCTACATTCCACCGAAATGGGCTTTTGGATATTTCCAAAGCCGCTGGGGGTATAAGGATCTGGAGGAAATAAAAGAGGTGTATGAAACCTTTAAAACCGAAGACATCCCCCTGGATGGTATTTACCTGGATTTAGATTATATGGAGGATTTTAAAAATTTCACGGTTTCAGAAAAACGGTTCCCGGAATTTAAAGAGTTCGTTGAGAATTTGAAAAATAACGGAGTTTACCTGGTCCCGATAATTGATGCCGGTATTAAAATCGAAGCGGATTATAACATTTACGAGGAAGGAATTGCTGGGAAACACTTTTGTCTGAATGCCCAAGGGGATCCTTACGTGGCGGCGGTTTGGCCGGGGAAAGTACATTTTCCTGATTTTTTACAACCTAAAACCCGGCAATGGTTTGGGGAAAAGTACAAATACTTAACCGACCTGGGTATCGAAGGGGTCTGGAATGATATGAACGAGCCGGCGATTTTTTATGATGAAAAAAGTCTGGAAGAAGCCGTGGATTTAGCTGCAGCCTCCCGGGGGAAAAACCTGAATGTCCATAAATTTTTTGAACTGAAGGATACCTTCGCCGATTTGTTGAATGACGAGAGTTATCACCAGCGCTTTTACCATAACGTTGAAGGGAAGCGGCACCTTCACCGGGAGGTACATAATCTGTATGGAGATTATATGACCCGAGCCGCGAATGGGGGTTTGAGAAGACATTTAAATAAACGGTTTTTACTGATATCAAGAGCTTCAAGCATCGGGATGCATCGATACGGAGGCATCTGGACCGGAGATAATGCTTCCTGGTGGACCCACCTTGAAGAGAACATACGTATGATGCCTTCTATTAATATGTGCGGCTTTTATTATATCGGAGCCGATACCGGAGGCTTTGGCGGCCAGTGTTCGGGAGAGCTTCTCACCCGTTGGTTTCAGTTCAGCGCTTTTACCCCGTTGCTTAGAAATCATTCGGCACTGGATACAAGGGATCAGGAGCCCTATGCCTTTTCAAATGAGGTGCTGAATAACTCCCGAAGCGTCATTAAAGGTCGTTATCGGTTAATCCCCTATCTGTATTCAACATATATGAAAGCGGTAGAGGATTATAAGCTGTTTTTCAAACCCTTAGCCTTTGAGTACATGGAGGGTTATGAGGAGATAGAAGATCAGTTGTTTATCGGAGAAGAGATCATGCTTGCTCCGATCTATAAAAAGAATCAATCCCGAAGACTTGTGAATCTTCCGGAAGAAATGGCCCTGATTTCTCTAACGGAAAAAACGACGGATATCACGCTTGCACCGAAAGGACCCCAGGTAATGGAATATGACTTGAATCATTTACGCTTTTTTCTACGACCAAATAAAATGATGCCTCTGGGAAAGCCTGCTGAGAATGTAAAGAATCTATCGGTAGATGAACTGGAAATTCTGGCTTTTATTAAAGATCGGGGAGAATATCTTTACTATGATGATGACGGCATCAGCTTAAGCAGTGAGAGTAAGCATTTAATGAAAATTACTGTCAGCCGTTGTGGGGAGAATTACGAAATTGATGTGGAAAATCCTCTTCCTCAACTGCAGATTATTAAATTCAAAATAGTAGACCCGAAGGGATGCCTTCAAAACATCCGTTATCGAGTTAACGTATAAAGTATTGTTGGAATACTTAATTGAGAATAAGGAGGCCCTTATGTTAAAACGTTCAAACGGACTATTGCTGCATATTTCCTCTTTACCGGGAGAATATGGGATCGGAGATTTTGGAAAGGAAGCTTATAAATTCGTGGATTTTTTAGAAAAATCCGGTAGTAAGTATTGGCAGATTCTTCCTCTGGGGATTACCGGTTATGGGGACTCACCTTACCAGAGCTTTTCTGCCTTTGCCGGCAATCCTTATTTTATCGATCTGGATGTGTTATTGGAAGAAGGCATAATTACCCGAGGGGAAATAGACAGGATAAATCTTAATAAAAATCCTGGAAAAGTGGATTACCTTCATTTGTATGAAGGGAAAATGGAACTTCTCAGAAAGGCTTATGAAAGAGGGAAAAAGAGTCTTAGAAAAAAACTGGAAGATTACTACCAGGAAAACTATCACTGGTTGCAGGAGTTCTCCTTATATATGGCCATCAAAAAAGCCCACGGGGAGAAGTCCTGGCTGGAGTGGGATAAGGATTACCGTAATTGGCGTTCCGAGACGGTAAGAACTTTTGTTAAAAGAAATCAGGAAGAAATCTTCTTTTGGATCTTTACCCAGTATTATTTTGAAAACCAGTGGCTTCGATTAAAAAAATATGCAAATGATAAAGGGATCGAAATTATCGGAGATTTACCCATTTATGTATCCGAGGACAGTGCCGATGTATGGAAGAATCCCGAAATGTTTCGTCTGGATGAAAATTATAGGCCCATTACCGTGGCCGGATGCCCGCCGGATGCTTTTTCCAGTACCGGCCAATTATGGGGCAATCCCATTTATGACTGGGAAAACATGAAGGATAATGGTTATCGCTGGTGGATTAAGAGAATCAAGCATAGTTTCAAGCTCTATGATGTGTTGAGGATTGACCATTTCAGAGGCTTTGAAGCCTATTGGGAAGTGCCCTATGGTGAAGATACCGCCATGTTTGGACAATGGACGAAGGGACCGGGGATCGAGCTCTTTGACGTTATCAAAGAAGAACTGGGAGAATTAAATATCATTGCGGAAGACCTGGGCTATCTGACTCCCGAGGTGGAACAACTGATAAAGGATTCCGGATTTCCAGGAATGAAGGTTTTACAGTTTGCCTTCGATCCCAGGGAGGAAAGCGATTATCTGCCCCACAACTATACTCAAAACTCCATTGTATATACGGGGACTCACGATAACCACACCGTAGCCGGTTGGACCGGAAACATCCCAGCGGAAGAACTGGCCTTTGCAAAAAAGTATTTCAAGATGGATAGGGAGGAAGGTTTCCCCTGGGGAATGATCCGGGGGGCATGGAGTTCCGTATCAAAAGTTGCAGTAGCGCCTATGCAGGATTTTTTAGAGCTGGGAGATGAAGCACGGATGAATATTCCCTCCACTTTGGGAGAAAACTGGGATTGGCGTATGGAAAAGCATCACTTGTCGGAGGCACTGGCAAGGCGAATTTATGACATAAACAGGACCTATGGGAGGTTATAATATGAACAGAGAAATATTATTAGAGAAAATGGAAGCACGTTTATTAACAGGAGCAAAAAAGAAAATGGGAAAAGCCACAGCGAAGGAAAAATATCATGCCTTGGCCAAAGTGGTAATGGAAGAAATTGCTCCCCACTGGATCGAAAGTGAGGAACGCTTTTCAAATGCTAAAAAAGCCTATTACCTCTCCTCGGAGTATCTAATGGGAAGAGCGCTTACAAACAATTTGATCAATATGCAGTTGAAGGAAGAAGTTCAGGAAATCTTAGCATCGGAAGGGCTGAGCCTTGAGATTTTGGAAGAACAGGAAGAGGATGCAGCCCTGGGTAACGGAGGACTGGGAAGACTTGCAGCCTGCTTCCTAGACTCTGCCGCCACACGGAATTATCCTTTAACGGGGTACGGAATCCGATATCAATACGGAATTTTCAAACAGGAGTTCAAAAATGGTTTTCAAGTGGAAAAGGGAGATGACTGGACCCGGGATGGGGATCCTTGGTCCATTAAACGACGGGACCGGGCGGTAATCGTAAAATTCCATGACGAAGAGGTAGTAGCAGTACCCTTTGACACCCCCATAGTGGGATATGGAAAAAAGACGATCAATACCTTAAGACTGTGGGAAGCCCAGGGGAAAAAAGTATTTGACCTGGAAATATTTAACCGCCAGGATTATCCAGGGGCCTTGGAAGAGGAAATCAAAGCCAGCGCTATTTCCAAAGTACTATATCCTGATGATTCCACAGAAGAAGGAAAGATTTTACGGTTAAAACAGCAGTATTTCTTTGTTTCCGCCTCGTTACAGGATTTGATTCATACGTATAAAGAAACGCACAAAGATTTCCGAGAATTTCACCGTTTCCATGCCATACAGCTGAATGATACCCATCCCGCGGTTGCTGTACCGGAACTGATAAGACTCCTGACCACCCAGGAAGGACTCAGTTGGGATGAGGCCTGGGAGGTTAGCACCAAAACCTTAGCCTATACCAATCACACGTTAATGGCGGAGGCGCTGGAACAGTGGCCGGTGGAATTCTACAAAAAACTGCTGCCGGAAATTTATGACATCATTCACCGGATTAACAGTCAATTATTAGAAGAGCTTAAAAACAAAGGAATTACCCGCCTAAAGGACTTTGAAATTATTCATAAGGGAAGTATCAAAATGGCCTGGTTATCCATTTACGGAACCCATTCTACGAATGGCGTGGCGGAACTGCATACCAATCTGCTGAAAAATGTAGAGCTAAAACACTGGTTCGATTTGTATCCTGAGCGATTCAACAATAAGACCAACGGCATCACCCAGAGAAGATGGCTGTTAAAGAGCAACCCCCAGCTTGCAGAGCTGATTTCAGAACTCCTGGGAAATAAGGATTGGATTGTGGATCTTGAAAAACTCCAGGGGCTTAAAGAGTTTCAGGAAGACGAAGAGGTGTTAAAACGCTTTGACCGCATTAAAAGAACGAAGAAAAAAGAACTGGCAGACTTTATCCAGAATCATGAAAACATCACCATAGACCCTGAATCCATTTATGATATTCAGATAAAACGGCTTCATGAGTACAAGCGTCAACTGATGCTGGCCTTTTACATTCTAGACCGATATTATCGAATAAAAGAAAATCCGGAGTATCAACCCCATCCAAGAACTTTTATTTTTGGAGCAAAAGCGGCTCCGGGGTACTTTAGAGCCAAGGGAATCATTAAATATATTAATGAAGTCAAAAAACTGATCAATGAAGATCCGGCCATGAAGGGAAAAATGAAAGTGGTATTCGTACAAAACTACCGGGTTTCCTATGCGGAAAAGCTCTTTCCCGCTGCGGATTTATCAGAACAGATCTCAACCGCCGGCAAGGAAGCATCGGGTACCGGGAATATGAAGTTTATGCTGAACGGGGCCCCAACCATTGGAACCTATGACGGCGCTAATATTGAAATCGTTGAAGAAGCAGGGGAAGAGAACAATTTCATTTTCGGCCTTAGGGTGGAGGATATTGAAAAGATGAAGAAGAGTTATGATCCGAAAATCCCTTATAAAAAAGTTCAAGGGCTTAAAAGGGTGGTGGATACCCTAGTGGACGGAACCTTTGATGATGAAAATACCGGAATGTTTAAAGATCTTTATGATGCTTTATTAAAAGGGGCCCACTGGCACCATGCAGACCACTACTTTATTCTTCAAGATTTTGAGGCATACCGCAACATCCAGCAGGATGCGGAAACCGCTTACAAAGATCGGCTAAACTGGCTCAAAAAATCCTGGGCAAATATTGCTGCTGCCGGGAAGTTCAGTTCCGATCGGACGATTGAACAATATGCAACGGAAGTATGGGGCATTCAAAAAGGGTAGTTTGTAAGTGCACGTGACCTTTGAGAACCGGGCGGGAATAAATCCTTCGGCCCGGTTTTTACAGGTTTGGAAAACTAACTTAAATTTTCAAATAATTGTTGTAACTTTCCGGTAGAGAGGGTATAATAAACTCAAAGGAATTTTTTTTAGTCGATTATGCAATCGATTGCATCATAAGTCATGGTGCAGTCCGAAAGAAAACAAATTAAGGGAGGATGTACAATGAAAAAGGTTATAGGTTTATTGTTAGTCTTAGTTCTAGGTTTTGCATTAATGGCTTGCGGAAATGATGACAACGGAGACAACGGCGGCACAGATCTTGATGAAGCTGAAGGGCTCACAGCTACCATTTCCGTACAGGTAGAAGAAGATTGGTTACCAATATATGAAGCAGCAAGAGATCGTGTACTAGAGGACAATCCTGATGCAACGATTAACTTTATTGAGACTCCGGCTTTTGATCACCTGGATGTACTGGACTCTACGGATCCTACGAATGAAGATGTGGCAGACCTTTATGCCATCCCCGCAGATCGTATATTCGGCCTTTATCAAAATGATGCCTTGGCAGCTCTGGACGCTCAGGAATTAGCCGATAGAGTAGGGGGATATGACAACTATGATGAAGGACTTGGCGGAAATTTCGTAATTAATGATGAGTATATGGCCTTCCCGATGAATATTGAGACCCTTATTACCTTTGCGAATACTGCAAATGCTGAAGAACTGGGAATTGACCTGGGTTCAGAAATTGAGTTTACGGAACTGGGACATGAAGAAATGCTGATTCCCGTATTTGATGCATGGTTTGGTGTGGCTGTTACCAACAGTGCAGAAATTGAAATGCTTGCCCATGATGAAAATGATGAATTATACTCCGACTTAACCCAGGACTTTGACGAACTGGATCCTGAAAAGCAAGCGGTTTTCGAAGCCTTATTTGACTACTGGCAAGCACACCACGAAGCCGGAACCGACCTATGGGACGAGGAAGCCGCATGGGGTTATATGGACGCTGAATTTACCACCGGCGGAAATACGGCTCTTCGAATCGAAGGACCCTGGTCTACCGGAAACCTTTCAAGCCAGGCAGGAGACGGAGAAGACTTGGAAATTTTACCCTTAAGCCAAGTTACAGTGAACGGCAATCCGTTAGCTCACTGGCAAGGTGGTTGGGGACTGGTTCTAAACGCTAGAATTGAAACCGATGAAGAGCAGATGCTTCTGGGTCATAGAATGATCGAAGAAATCATGAACACCGATTACGCGGTGGAGTTCTTTGAAGCCAGCGGTAAGATTATGGCAAATGTGGAACCATCAGTTTATACGGAATCCGATCAACTTTCTGATACGAATAAAGAAGTAATCGAAGCCGTTATCGAATCCTACAATGAAGCGCCTGCAAGACCGTTATTCAGCGAATGGGGCCAAGTATGGGATACCTGGAAAAATGCTATGCTGTCCTGGTCTGCTGTAGAACCTGCGAATGCTGAGGAAGCCTATCAAGAAGTGCAGGCATCCTTTGAAGCGATGATGCAGAATTATTAAACTAGCAGGATTTTGTAAAATCAATAGGGAAAATTCAATACTTGAAACAAACTAAGTTAGGTGCAGGGAAAAAGGTACAGCCTTTCTCCCTGCACCTTTTGAAAAGGTGAAAAACATGTTTAGGGACTACCATATCACCCGGAAAAAACTCTATATCCTGTTGATTACTATCAGTATAGTAATTATGATTCTTTCTGTTGAAGTATTAATGGAAGTCAAAGACCGGGGAATGTTTTTGCAGTGGTTCGAAGAAGTGCAGACCCAGGATGCCTTGGAAGTTTCTGAAGAGGAGGCCTTTGATGCCTATGTGTCGGGAAATATACTTTTATACATGCTGAATCTTGTAATCCCCTTAGGGTTTGCCCTTCATACATTTTTTGCTTATCAAAAGGGGAAAATCAACAGCCTGTTTATTTATCTATGGTTTATCATGCTGATTGGAGGTTTGGCGTTTACTTTCATTAGCTGGAATTTTAATTCCCTGTTCTACTACTTCAGAATCGCCGCTTATCTGGTGCTGATCGGCATCACATTATCCCTAAGTACAGGGGTGGACAGCAGTAAAAAATAATAAAGGTGGGAGTGCCTTGAGAAAGTATAATCGATACTTAATAGATGAAATAGGAAATACCTATGAACGGAAAAATCAGTTTTTATTAGATATTGCAGTACTGCAGCATGAAATGGACACGGCTTCGAAGGAAGAGAAAAAGGCGTTGGAAAAGCAAGTCCAGGCGCTTAAGAAAAATAAAAAAGATCATCCTTACTATAAAGCTTATAAGGCTTATCAGGAGGAAAAAAATCTGTTTTGGAAAAAACTAAAGGAAGAGAGCCGGTCCTTTGAAAAAAATCTGGATAAAGAGCTGTCCCCCAGTTTAAAAAGGTATAAAGTCAAAGAGTTTGAAGCCGAAAAAAAGGAAGGCTTTTTTAAAAACTATTTAAACCTGAATTACGAAGCCACCTACTACCATGAAGAAGCTAAGCTTGAACGAAAGTATTACCCTGAGCTGATCTTCACCTATATAGAAAAGGAAAAGAAATTAGCAGATGCGAAAGAACAACGTCAAAAGCTTAGTGCCGAAGAAGAAGCCCAAGCTAAAGTGCGTTTTAACGAATATAAGCAGGAGGAAAAGCAGGAGCTGAAAAGCAGCATCGCCTCTCTTAAGAAAAAACGGAAAGATAAACTGATATCCGATAAGGCACTGAAAATCGGAAAAAAAGAATTAAAATTTCGGTATAACAAAGCCTTAACGTTAAAACGGCTGGAATCTCCGAAAAAGGCCAATAGAGAACTGATTCGTACCCTGAGACATGAAATGAAAGAACGGCCGAAACAGCTGAAAAAAACCTTAAATGCGGATATCGCCGATAAGCGAAGAAAAATCCCCATAGAGGTGGAAAAAACCAAGCCGGTAATTGCGTACAGTACGTTTTTCTTACCGGGAATGGGGCAATTGCTGAATAAACAATTTGTAAAAGCCGGACTGTTTCTAGTGGCATCTTTTTTCATTTATTTTGCAGCGATACCCTATGCCCTGGGTTATGGTAATTATCAAGGAGACGGTATTGCGGGGCTGATAACATTAGCAGAAGGAGCCCCCCGGGTTTATACATCAATGATGTTTTTGATTGAAGGAATTTTAGCGATCTTTTTAATTCTGATTGCAGGGGCCCTTTATTGGATTTCCTTAAGGGATATTAAAGCCGTGGAAGAAAAAGCCATTGTGGGAATTCGTCCGAAGAACTGGTTTGAAACCTTGGAAAATATTAAACACGAAGGTTTTCCCTACATGGTATCCTTTCCCGCGTTGTTTGTGATTATATTCATTGTCGTGGTACCGGTAATTACCACATTGATGCTGTCTTTTACGAATATGAATCCCCAAAATCAATCCAAGTTTTCCTGGATCGGCATTGATAACTACCGGCTGCTGGTTATGGGCCAGGGCTTGGCAGGATCCGTATTTTGGCAGATTCTTGGTTGGACCTTAATTTGGACTCTGGTGGCCACCACCTTTGCAATCCTGATCGGTTTTGTGCTTGCCCTGATCACCAATCATGAGAGGATTGTGGGAAAGAAAATTTTTCGAACAATTTATTTATTGCCCTGGGCAGTGCCGGCCTTTATTACCATTTTGTTTTTCAGTATCATGTTTTCTCCCAATGGAGCCTTAACGGATATTATCAGCAATATCTTTGGCGAGAGAATTATCGTAAAACACAGTACAAATTTAACAAGGCTCACATTAATCGGACTTCAGGGTTGGCTGGGAAGTGCCTATGTGTTTTTACTGACCACCGGGGTTTTACAGGCCATCCCGTCGGATTTATATGAAGCGGCGGAAATAGATGGTGCAACCATCTGGCAAAAGACTAGAAGAATCACGATCCCCATTGTACTGTTTCAGACCGCACCCCTGCTGATTACCCAATATACTTTTAATTTTAACAACTTCTCCATCATTTATCTGTTCCATGGGGGAGGCCCCTTTAATCCCAGCAGATATGGCAATTTAGCCGGGGGAACAGACATTTTGGTATCCTATATTTACAAACTCACCATGGTCAATCAGTATCAAGCCATAAGTGCTGCGATTATTCTTTTTGTATCCCTGGGCGTGATGTTCTTTGCTTACCTTGGATTCAGGAATTCTAAGGCATTTAAGGAGGAGCGATTATAATGGAAAATAACAATAACGGACATAAGCAGACTTTCCTGGAACGGATAGGAAAAACCTTTCCTTTTTTAAAAAGAAAAAATAAGAGCACCCTTTATTTATCCGATCGGCAGCCCTTAACTCCCCAGGGGAAAATAGGTTTGGTCATTGCCCATCTGGTATTAGTGGCCTGGTCGATCATTATTATTTGGCCCTTGTATCAAATGGTGGTTTCCGCCTTTAACGGATTGCAGGACGGATATCTGGTGCTTAACCGTAATTTTGAGTTTTCTCTACAGCACTTTGAATATCTTTTTACCGAGACACTTTATCTGGCCTGGGTGAGGAATACGTTGTTTATTTCCATTTCCACCGCGTTGTTGACCCTTTTGTTTGTATCCTTTACCGGATATGCTTATTCCCGGTACCGGTTCAAAGGGCGAAAGTCTTCCTTAATGGCCATACTGTTAATCCAGACCATACCTGTGTTTGCCGGGATTACGGCATTTTTCACAATGCATTCCATACTTTCATCGGTCTTGCCTTATTTTACCCGTCAAATGATGCTGATTCTGATTTACTCCGGCGGAGCAATTGCGGCGAACACTTTTATTCTAAAAGGGTATATCGACTCCATCTCCACGGAACTGGATGATGCTGCAAAAATTGACGGCTGCAGCAATATGCAGATCTATCGGCTGATCATTATGCCCGTGGCAAAACCCATGCTGATGATTATCGGTCTTTGGTCTTTTATCGGTCCCTTTATGGATTTCTTAATGCCCAGGGTTCTTCTGACCAGTCCTAGGTCCTATACCTTAGCCGCAGGACTCTTTACCCTGGTAAATGATTTTCGAACTATGAATCAGCCGGCCTTTGCCGCCGGGGGATTATTGACAGCGATACCGATCGTATTATTATTTATAAGTTTGCAAAGCCAGCTGGTATCCGGTCTTTCAAAGGGATCGGTTAAAGGTTAGGCACTGGGGACGGATAACTACGCGAGGAGGAAACGATATGAATGTGGTACTGAAAAATATCGGAAAAAAATACGAAGGAAGGGAAGAATTTACCCTTAAAGATATTAACTTGGAGATTAAGGACCAGGAATTTTGTGTCATTTTGGGGCCTTCCGGCTGCGGAAAGACCACGATGCTTCGAATGATTGCAGGGCTGAACTCTATTACCGAAGGGGATCTGCTGTTTGATGATAAGAGAATGAATAAGGTGGCCCCTAAGGACCGGGATATTGCCATGGTCTTTCAGTCCTACGCTCTGTATCCCCATATGACCGTGTATGAGAATATGGCTTTTTCCCTTACCATGAGGAAAGAGCGGAAAAGTATTATTGATGAGCGGGTACAGGAAGCGGCGAAGGTTCTTCAAATGGAGGAGAATTTATATGTCAAACCCTCGGATATCTCCGGTGGTCAGCGCCAGCGGGTGGCCCTGGGCAGGGCCATGGTTCGAAATCCGAAGGTGTTTTTAATGGATGAGCCATTATCCAATTTAGATGCAAAACTCAGAGAGCATATGCGGGTGGAACTGATCCGCCTTCATAAACAGCTGGGCACTACAACGATTTATGTAACCCATGACCAGACGGAAGCGATGACCATGGCCAGTAAAATCGTATTAATGAATGACGGGATCATTCAGCAGGTGGGTCAACCCGACGACCTGTATATGCGTCCGAAAAACCTATTTGTGGCAGCCTTTATCGGTTCTCCGTCGATGAATATTATAAAGGGGAAAATTGAACAGGGCCGGTTTATTTCAGACAATCGTTTGATGATGATCACCCCCACGGATACCCACAAAGAAGGGTTGAAAGCCTATGAAGGTAAGTCCGTATCCGCAGGGATTCGTCCGGAACGTTTTGAATCCGGTGGAGAATACGGAGACACCTTTAACGTAAACCTCGATGTGGTGGAAATGCTGGGGAAAGAGAAGATTCTGTACGGGAAACTTGATGACGGCCATGAACTGATTATTTCCACCCCGGGGCATTACGACTATGAAGGGGGAAAACGGTATTCCTTCGGTTATGATCTGGAAGCCATCCACTACTTTGATCAGGAAACTGGAGAAAGAATTAATTAATGTAGTGCTGAATAGTTAAGGATCTTATAGATTGTTTTTTACACCAATAGGTTTCAGTAACGAAAGATGAGGGGTGAAGATGTTGATTAAGAAAAAAACCGTAACGCTCAAGGACGTTGCAAAAAAAGCGGGAGTATCCTCCTCAACCGTATCCCGGGTGATTTCCAAAAATCCGAAAATCAGTCCTATGACCACAGAAAAAGTATTGAAGTGCATGGAGGAATTAGGCTATCATCCAAATGCCATAGCCAGATCCCTGGTCAGCCGCAAAGCCGGCACTATCGGGGTAATTATGCCCTCCACCTCAAAGGATGCATTATTAAACCCCTTCTTTCCCGAGGCACTTCGGGGGATTACTCACCGAGCCTCAAAGTCCGGGTACGATATCCTCTTATCTACAAATGATAACAAAAATGAAGAGTTGGCAGTAATCAAAAAATACATCAACAGCTCGAAGGTCGACGGCATCATTTTGATGTCCAGCGAAGTTCAGGACGAGTGTGTAGAATACTTATCTTCCGTGGACTTTCCCTTTGCAATTATCGGTTCCCCCGATGAAGGAGGAGACCGCATTAATCACGTGGATAACGATAACTATATGGCAACTTATGAACTTACCCGTTACTTAACGATGAAAGGCCGAAAGAATATTGCGATGATTGCCGGAGACCTGTCGCTGATGGTTACGAAAAAGCGCATTGAGGGATTTAAAAAAGCTTTGGAGGAAAGCAATTTAAAATTTGATCAGGAAAAAGTGTACACCGGAAGTTTCGATGAAAAAACCGGTTATCAATACGCTTCCATTATTACCGATTTGAAACCGATTCCCGATGCAGTGATAATTACCGATGACCTGGTTGCTTTTGCAGCAGTGCGGCTGTTTAAGCAGCTGAAGCTGGAAATTCCAAAGGATATTGCGGTGGCGAGTTTTAATAACAGTATTTTGTCAAGATATTCTAATCCACCCCTCACCTCGGTGGATGTTAATGCCTTAACCCTGGGAGAAGAAGCGATCAATCTTATCGTCAGAGCCATTGAAAAAGGGGAACGGGGCAATAAAATTATTACTCCTCATATCATATACAAGAGAAAATCTACAGAAGACGACTAATATTAAACCCTGCTTCGGCAGGTTTTTTTATTGTAATAAAAAGAGTACTGGGTATTTTCATTGACCCTGGGTATAATTAAAACACTATTCATGCTGTAAAGAGAGGGGGTATGTGATCATGAATGAAAGGGTCGTTGATCCTAGGGATATTTTTTATTTTCATGAAGGGACCCATCAGCGGGCTTATCAGTTTATGGGAGCCCATCTTAGGGAAGAAAACGGACGGCCGGGGGTAAGATTTACCCTGTGGGCCCCACACCCGAAAGATATCCGGGTGATCGGAAATTTTAATCATTGGCAGGGAGAGGGGTACTCCATGGACCGAGTAAAGGGCTCCAACCTGTGGTCGTTGTTTATTGAAGGGGTTAAAGAAGGGGATTTATATAAATATGAAGTGATCAGTGCCGAGGGAAAAGCAATCAAAAAGGCGGATCCCTTCTCCTTTTATTCGGAACTTCGCCCGGGTACGGCCTCCATCGTACAGAGGCTCAGTCACCATCAATGGCAGGACGGAAAATGGGAGATGGAAAAATCTACGAAGACCTTATACGACAAACCCTTGGCAATTTATGAAGTGCATCTAGGATCCTGGAAGAAACGGGAGGATGGAAAAGTTTTTACCTACCGGGAATTAGCGAAGGAGCTCGTGGAATATGTACATACCATGGGCTACACCCATATTGAGCTCCTGCCGATTATGGAGCATCCCTTGGATGAATCCTGGGGGTACCAGACGACGGGTTTTTACTCCGTTACCAGCAGGTACGGCACCCCAACGGACTTAATGTACTTAATTGACCGCTGTCATCAAAGAGGGATTGGAGTAATTTTGGACTGGGTTCCGGGACATTTTTGTAAAGACGTTCATGGGCTGGCCTACTTTGACGGAAAAGCCCTCTACGAATACGATGATTACTCCCGGGCCAACAATAAAGGCTGGGGAACCCTTAATTTTAATTTAGGAAGATTGGAAGTTCAAAGCTACCTGATCTCCAATGCGATATTTTGGCTGGACCTTTTTCATCTGGACGGTATTCGGGTGGATGCGGTATCCAATATGATCTATCGGGATTTCGGAAAAGAACCGGGAGAATGGACAAGAAATTCCAAAGGTGGACGGGAAAACCTGGAAGGTATTGATTTTCTTCAAAAGCTTAATAAAGCGGTATTTCAAAATTTTCCCGGAGCACTGATGATGGCCGAGGAATCCACAGCATTTCCGAAGGTTACCCATCCTGTAGATCAGGGAGGTTTGGGCTTTAACTATAAATGGAATATGGGCTGGATGAATGATAGCCTGCAATACATGGAAAAGGATCCGATCATACGAAAAGACTATCATCATAAATTGACCTTTACGCTGACTTATACCTATTCGGAAAATTTTATCCTGCCATTGTCCCATGATGAAGTGGTACACTTAAAGAAGCCCCTGATTGAAAAAATGCCCGGGGATAAATGGAAGAAGTTTGCAAATCTTAGAGCCTATTTCGGATACATGTTTGCTCACCCCGGAAAAAAACTGAACTTTATGGGATCGGAGATTCCAGAACTTCAGGAATGGAATCCATCAAAATCCCTGGACTGGAATCTGCTTCAAGAAAAAGAGCATCAAGCCTTTCATCGGTACAAAAAAAGTCTTTTGCATTTTTATAAAGGGGCGGCGCCATTATGGGAGAAAGATCATCATCCCGATGGCTTCCAGTGGATTGATGCCGATGATATGGACCGAAGCATTTATAGTTTTATTCGTAAAGGGGGGAAAGAGGAACTGGTGGTACTTTGTAATTTCACCCCTGTGGTTCGGGAAGGATACACGGTAACGCTTCCAAAACCGGGAGTATACAAAGAAGTATTTAATAGCGATTTAGAGGAGTATGGTGGCTCGGGAGTGAAAAATGAAGGCATTTACCGAACGACAAATAGTAAAGGAAAAGTCTTGGGAAAAAGGGAGATTCAAATTACCCTTCCCCCTTTAGCCACAATTTTTTTAAAAAGGACTCATGACGCCCATCGATAAGCTTTGAAAATAACAATGGAGGTGTATTTATGGAAAAAGAAGTAGTAGCCATGCTGTTAGCCGGAGGAAGGGGGACCCGTTTAGGCCTTTTGACCGATGATATCGCCAAGCCTGCAGTGCCCTTCGGAGGCAAGTACCGAATTATCGATTTCACCCTGAGCAACTGTGCCAATTCAGGTATTAATACCATCGGAGTGCTGACCCAGTATCGTCCGATGACATTAAACAGTTATATCGGTATCGGGAGTTCCTGGGATCTGGATAAAACCATGGATGAAAATGGGGATGGAGTCACGATTCTGCCCCCCTATATCAATAAAGACGGCGGACAGTGGTATTCCGGAACCGCCAACTCCATTTTCCAAAACATTGAATATATCGATCAGCACAATCCGAAATATGTTTTGATACTTTCGGGAGATCATATTTACCGAATGAACTATCAGGGGCTGATCGACCATCATAAAGAAATGCAGGCGGATGCCACGATATCCGTGCTTAGAGTACCCTGGGAAGAGGCCAATCGGTTTGGGATTATGAATACCGACGAGGATGGAAAAATTGTGGAATTTCAGGAGAAACCGGAAAAACCGAAAAATAATCAGGCATCGATGGGAATTTATGTTTTTGACTGGAAAGTCTTAAGAGAACAACTGATTGAAGATGAAAAGAAAGAGGATTCTTCCCACGACTTTGGCAAAGACATTATCCCCCAGCTTCTTGGCAAGAATAAAAAACTTTATGCCTATAACTTCAGCGGGTATTGGAAAGATGTAGGAACGGTAAACAGTTACTGGGAAGCCAATATGGATTTATTATCGAAGGATTTTATTCTGGATCTCTTTGACAGAAAATGGGTTTTTCGATCGGAAAACTATAAAGTAGCGCCGAAATATGTAGGGGAGCACGCAGAAATTCACAGAGCTTTGATTAGTGACGGCTGCAAGATCTTAGGGGAAGTGGATACCACAGTGATTTTTCCGGAAGTATTCGTAGGTGAGCAAACCAGAATTATTGAGTCAGTGATTATGCCTAAGGTAAGAATCGGTGAAAATGTGTTAATTGAGAAAACCATAATCGGCGAAGGCACAATCATCGAAGACGGCGTGAAATTACTGAAAGATCCGAAAGATGAAATTACGGTAATTCCCCATCAATCGAGAATTGTTCTGTCCGAGGATAGTCCGAAGGGTTACGAAATTCGAAGGAGGGGTGATGCATGAAAAATATTATGGGAATCATAAATGATCGGGATAGACCAAAAGGCTTGGAGCAGTTAATTGTGAAACGTTCCCCGGGGGCCATCCCCTTTGGCAGCAAATATAGAATGGTGGATTTGATTTTGTCCAGTATGAGTATCTCGGGAATTAAAAATGTAGGAATTTTTACTGGAGAGCACAGCGGTTCATTAATAAATCATGTGAAATCCGGCAAAGAATGGGGACTTTTACGGAATAAGGACGGGCTGTTTATGCTCCCCTCCCGGTATGAAGAGCACACGGATTACTTAGAGCGAAGTAAAGAGGAATACGTGCTTTACAGCAACAGCACTATTGTATACTTCTCCAGTTTTGAGCCCATGGAACAGTTCTTTAATGAAAAAGAGGCGGATATTGTGATTGCCTATGGTATGGATAAGAAGCCCCCTTTAACAAAAGGACTGTATATAACCCTGGAGGAAGATCGGGTAACCGGATTATCGGAAACCCAGAAAGATGCTGGTTATAAACGATCCATGGAAGTCGTGTTGATGAAAAAAGAAATTTTTAAAAAGCTGTTGGAGAATGTCGGAAAAATCGGGAGCAATCCCTTGGAAGTATTGATTGATGAACATAAAAATTATAAAATCTATGGATTTCTCTATAAGGGGTATGTGGCCTATGTGGATAATCTTTATTGCTATTACAAAGAGAATATGGAATTGTTGGATGAAAAGCTTTGGACGGATCTCTTTCAAGGCAGAGGTTCAATTATAACCATTCGAAATGATGAGGCACCGACCAAATATTTGGAAGCTTCCCATGTAAAGAAAACCCTGGTAACGGAAGGTTGTATTATTAAAGGAAATATTGAAAACAGTATTATTTTTCGAGGGGTGAAATTGAAAAAAGGAGCTTCAATAAAGAACAGTATTATCATGCAAAAAGCGGTAATCGGGAGGGGAGCGGTTATTGAAAACGCGATTTTAGACAAGGATGTGGAGATAAAATCCGGCGTAAGACTCATCGGTACACCGGATAAACCCTTGTTTATTACAAAAAAAGCCATAATTGAAAAGGAGAATTAACATGAAGGTTGCTTTTGTTGCATCGGAAGCTTCCCCCTTCGCAAAAACCGGAGGTTTGGGAGATGTGATCGGGGCCTTGCCAATGGCCCTTACCAAAGAAGGAATTGAAGTGTCCGTTTTTTTACCAATGTACGGTGATATCCCGAAACACTTTCAACAGCAGATGCAGTTGATTCAGGAATGTGAAGTGCAGATTAGCTGGCGCAGACAGTATGTTGGGATAAAGAGCCTTTATTACAAAGGGATACAGTACTATTTTATCAGTAATAAGTTTTATTTCTGGCGATGGGGTCTTTACGGCTATGGGGATGACGGGGAACGTTTCATTTTTTTCTCCAAAGCGGTTCTGGAAGCTATCAAAGTTTTGGGAAAACCCTTCGATGTCATTCATAGCCATGATTGGCAGGCCGCCCCGGTGCCGGTATTTTTAAAAGCCCTTTATGCAAAGGACCCCTGTTTTGAAAAGACCCGAACGGTCTTTACAATTCATAACATAAGATATCAAGGGGTCTTCGGTCGTGAAATTATGGACGATCCCCTAGGACTGGGGATGGAATATTTTCATCCCAATGCCTTGGAGTTTTATGGGAATGTAAACCTGATGAAGGGTGCGCTGCAGTTTTCTGATGCCCTGACTACGGTAAGTCCGACTTATAGTGAAGAGATCAAGACAGAATTTTTCGGAGAAGGATTAGAAGGGGTTTTGCAACAACAAAACGAGAAGCTGATAGGCATTGTAAACGGCATTGATGTAGCAAATTATGATCCTGCAACAGACGGAAAAATCGCCAAAAATTATGACCCAGATAATCTTCAGAAAAAGGCCGTTAATAAAACCTATTTACAGGAAAAATTCCAGCTCCCTTCGGACCCGTCCATACCGGTAATTGGTTTAATCAGCCGGTTTGTAGAACAAAAAGGACTCGATTTGATTCAGGGCATAATAACTGACCTGCTGCAGCAGAAGGTGCAGGTCGTTATTCTCGGCTCCGGAGAAAAAAAATATGAAGACTTTTTTAATGGGTTAGCCCATGATTTTCCCGAAAAGATGGGGGTTTACATCGGATTTGACGAAACCCTTGCCCGGGAAATTTATGCCGGTTCAGATTTCTTTTTAATGCCTTCCCTATTTGAGCCCTGTGGCCTTGGACAATTAATTGCGATGCGCTATGGCACCATCCCCATTGTGAGGGAAACCGGGGGCCTACGGGATACGGTGGAGCCCTACAATGAATTCACCGGGGAAGGGAATGGATTCAGCTTTATCCATTATAGCGGCCATGACTTGCTGTTCGCCATTAATAGGGCCATCAACGCTTATCATAAACCGGAGGTTATGAAATATCTTAGAAAAAACGCCATGAATGCAGACGTCAGTTGGAGAAAATCGGCCAGAGAGTATCGTTCCCTTTACGAGGAGTTAATCCAAAGGCGGTGAGATTATGGAACCGGAAAATGTAACGGTAGAGGATATTAAAACATCCATTGAGTTAAAACTGCAGACCTTATTCGGCAGGACTTTTCAAAATGCTTCGGAGTCTCAAATCTACAAAGCCCTTGCTACCACGGTAAGTGAATATATTACCGTGGACTGGGCCTATTCCAAGGAGCGGGTGCGAAAGCAGGGAGCCAAGCAGGTTTACTATCTTTCGATGGAATTTTTGATGGGCCGGTTTTTAGAAAATAATTTGATGAATTTAAAAATTCGGGATAAGGTAAAAAAAGCTTTTGAAGAACTGGATGCGGATTTTGATAATATCCAGAAAATGGAGCCCGATGCCGGTCTGGGAAATGGAGGACTGGGAAGACTGGCCGCCTGTTTTTTGGATTCGATGGCAACCTTGGGACTGCCGGGCCATGGAAACGGGATACGCTACGAGTATGGACTGTTTCAACAAAAGATTAAGAACGGCAGACAGGTGGAAATGATTGATCCCTGGCTGGAATACGGAAATGTCTGGGAAGTATCTAAATCCGAAGAACCCCAACTGGTGCATTTTGGGGGTGCCTTGGATTACTACCATGAGGATGAAAGACTCAAAGTACGGTATCTAAACAGTCAATGCGTTAAAGCCATACCCTATGATATTCCCATCCTTGGCTATCAGTCAAGCCTGATTAACACCCTGAGGCTTTGGGGAGCAAGGGCGTTAAAACCCTTGGATATGGGATTGTTTAGCAAAGGACAGTATGTGGATGCGCTGGCGGAAAAGGAGCTTGCGGAGGTTATCTCAAAAATGCTTTATCCTGAGGATATCCACGAAGAAGGGAAGCATCTTCGACTAAAACAGCAATATTTTTTTGTATCCGCAAGTATTCAAAGCATCCTTAAAAAATATAAAAATACCAACAAAGATCTGATGGAGTTCTATAAAAATATCGCCATTCACATTAATGATACGCACCCCGCCTTAGCCATTCCCGAATTGATGCGAATTTTAATGGATGAAGAGGGACTGAACTGGACCCAGGCCTGGCTGATTACCCGAAAAACCTTTGCCTATACCAACCATACCATTTTACCGGAAGCCATGGAAACCTGGTCTGTGGAGTTGATAAAGTCTTTACTTCCAAGAATTTATGATATTATTGTTGAAATCAATGAACGTTTTTGTCGGGAATTGTGGGAGCTCTATCCGGGACAGTGGGAGAGAATCCGGCGAATGACCATACTCAGCGATCAGCGGGTGCATATGGCAAAACTGGCGATCCTCGGTTCCGGATCGGTAAACGCCGTTGCCGAGCTGCATGGTGAAATATTAAAGAAAGACACTTTTAAAGACTTTTATCAGCTGTATCCCGAGATATTCAAAAGCATTACCAACGGGATCAGTCACCGAAGGTTTCTGCTGCTGGCCAATGAGGCCCTGGCAGAAAAGATTTCGGAAAAAATCGGAAACGGCTGGATTACCCGGGCAGAAGAACTGGAAAAGCTTATGGACTATGCCCATGAGGATAAGCTGCAGCAGGACCTTAGAATAATTCGCCGGAAAAAGAAAAAAGAACTGGCAGATTACATCTTCCACCACAGCAAAATCGAAGTAAATGTCGATTCGATTTTCGATACCCAGATTAAGCGCTTTCATGAATACAAACGGCAATTGCTGAATGTTTTATACATTATGCATTTATACAATCAAATTTTGGAAAACCCCAAAAAAAATACTCATCCCCGAACCTTTATCTTTGCCGGAAAGGCTGCACCGGGGTATCACCGGGCAAAACTGATCATCAAGCTGATTCATTCCGTTGCTGAGCTGATTAATAATGATAAAACCATCGAAGGAAAAATAAAGGTGGTGTTTATTGAAAACTATAACGTTACCCTTGCTCAAATGATTATTCCTGCTTCCGATGTCAGCAAACAGATTTCCACCGCAGGAAAAGAAGCTTCAGGGACGGGAAATATGAAGTTTATGCTTAACGGAGCCTTCACCGTGGGTACCCTGGATGGAGCCAATATTGAAATGCAAAAGGCCCTGGGAAAAGAAAACATTGAAATATTCGGGCTGACAGAAGAGGATATCTTAAAGTTCCGGAAGGAAGGCAGTTATCATCCCTATAAGATCTATGAAGATAATCCGGAACTGAAACGAGTTTTGGACCAACTGGTGGACGGTACCCTGGAACCGGAGGAGCCGGATCTTTACCGGGAAATTTTCCAGGACTTATTGTTCGGTATCAACCGAGAAGCTGATCCCTACTTCGTACTGAAAGATTTCGAACCCTATTGCCGAGCCAACGAAAAGATCGGCGAGCTGTATCAAAATCAAAAAAAATGGTGGGAAATAGCCATTAAAAATATCGCAAAGGCCGGATATTTTTCCAGCGATCGGACCATTCATCAGTATAGCAACGAAATATGGGGTTTGCATCCACTGGATCCCTAAGAGCGATAAGGGTGCAGGAAGGTATTTCCAGCACCCTTATCCTACGGCTCAGCTAAGCATCACATAAACCGGAATTCCCTGCATTTTTTTGATGATAGAGTATGATATAATAATGAAAAATAACAGAATCCTTAGTTAATTTTAAGAATCCACTCAAGACTGAAGAAGGTAATACATAATCAAAGTAAGCATTTAAAGGAGATATCCAATGAAAAAAGAGGTATTGAAGGTATTATCCCGAGCCCTAAGGGCTATGACCAATAAGAAACTCGTGAAAGAAAATGCCTCCCTGACCCGTAAAGAGGCCTACGAAATTATTAATAAAATACTGCTGTACCGAATTTTAGAAGATAAGGGTTTTATTGAAATCGGGACAAAGACTTTACTCCGTTCCAACTACCTCTTTGAACCTTTACAAGGCGTTTTGTATCGAATACAGCAGGAATATAAGGATTCAGGGGAACCCTGCTGGACTCCGGAGGGGAAAACCGCGGTAAAAGCATTGTACCTGGAGCTTAGACAAAAGGGAATTTCCTTTAAAGAAGGGGAACCTCAAATTTTAGGGGATATTTACGAAGAATTTTTGGAGCCGAAACAGCGAAAAAGCCTAGGGCAGTTTTACACTCCTCCGGAAATTGTCGAATACATTGTCCAAAAGGCCCTAAGGGATGTGGATCCTGTAAAAAATCCTTTTGTAAAAGTTGGGGATATCGCCTGCGGTTCCGGGAACTTCTTAGTACAGGTCTACGATGTTTTGCATGCTAAGTTTTTAAAGGCGTTATCTGATTTGCAAAGGATGTATGGATCCGATTACTGGCAAGAAAAGCATTTGCATAATCATTTATTGGAACACTGTATCTTCGGTATGGACACCGATGGATTTGCAATAGATCTTACGATAATAAACCTGCTGTTAAAGGATCTTAACCACTTACCAAAAAGGTTAAATATTTTAAAAGGGGACAGTCTTAGAAGGTGGGAAAAGGAAAGGGAGATAAATCAAAGGAATAACCTTTTTTTTACTGAAAAATTCGATATTATTGTGGGAAATCCCCCCTATGTAGGACATAAGGGGCTGGGTCGTGATTATAAAAAGTGGCTTTTAAAACAGTATCCTGAAGTTTTTCATGATAAATCCGATTTATCCTATTGTTTTTTTCAAAGAATTTTAGAAAACCTAAAGGAAGAGGGAAAAGGGATGATCATCACTTCCCGATATTTTATGGAAAACCCTACGGGAAGAACCCTTCGGAAATACCTGCAACAGAGGGCGGACATTGTGGAAATTGTGGATTTTTATGGTGGTGAAATTTTCAAAGGTCTTGGTGTGGCAACGGCTATATATCTATTCACTGGGAAATCTGCTGATAAAGAGGAAGAGCCTATCCTGGTTCGAAAGCTGACTAAGCTACAAGGCAAAATAGACATTCAAACACCGCTTAATAAACTACTAGAGCAACGGATTTTTACTGCTTTTTCTGTTCCTCAAACGTCCTTAACCGATCAACGGTGGACGTTGATCTCCTCCAGGGAAAAAGCACGGTTTCAAAAGATTGAATCCCTTTCCTCCGTCACCTTGGGAGAAGTTGCTAAGAGCTTCCAGGGAATTATTACCGGCTGTGATAAAGCCTTTGTAATGAAAAATCATGAAGCGGCGGGAAGGGGGATAGAGTCGGATTTACTGAAAAATTGGATTAAGAGCCGTCATGTGGAAAAGTACCGGATTTTACAGAATGACCAAAGACTGATTTATGCCGACCTTATTAAAGATTCAACCTCACCCTCAAAGGCTATGGAGCACATCAGCAGTTACCGGGAAAGGCTAAGTAAGCGCCGGGAATGTCTAAGGGGAATAAGGCCATGGCATCATCTTCAATGGGGAAGAACCCCTTCCCAGTTTGAGCAGAAAAAAATATTATTTCCTTATAAAAGTGATTCGAATCGTTTCGCCCTGGATCCGGGCACAGTTTTTTGCAGTGCCGATGTTTACGCTCTTGTAGTGAAGGATAAGCATAAAGATCTGATATCTCTTGAGTTTTTACTGGGTCTATTAAACTCTGCAGTTTATGAAGAGTATTTTCAAAGTTTCGGAAAAAATTTAGGAAAAGGAATTTACGACTATTACCCCAATAGTGTGATGGATTTAAGAATTCCCCTGGATGCAGCACTGCAGCTGAAAATCGAAGCCTTAGTCGGAAAAATTCTTAAGGGAAAGGAGAGGACTCCTATAAGGGCTGAAATTGATCAGGTTTTGGGGGACTTTTTTCAAATTTCTTTAAATTAAGGCAAGGATTATTAAGAAAAAGGCTTAATAACCTTTTGAGGTAGTAAACAGGAGGATTTTATGCATGTAAAATAAGTGAAACCCTCAAACGTTAGATCCGAAAATCTAAAATCCGAGGGTTTTTAAATTACTACATCTTTCGCTCCATTTCCCGTTCTGCTGCCTCTCGGGATAGGGAATACCGTTCCTGTAGCTTTTCAATGAGTTTATTTTTTTCTCCGCTGATGTAATTAATATCGTCATCGGTGAGCTTCGTCCATTTTTCTTTGATTTCACTCTT
The DNA here is from genome assembly GCA_007120165.1 of Clostridiales bacterium. Lineage (GTDB taxonomy): Bacteria > Bacillota > Clostridia > Peptostreptococcales > T1SED10-28 > Isachenkonia. The sequence goes on along the minus strand of SKOH01000126.1, from coordinate 13,044 downwards.
GTGTTGATGCCATTGGGATTTGAATTTCTCGCGATCCATTAATTCTCCTCCTTCCCAATAAATACGAATAAATTAATAACGATAAACTCCGCCATTTGATGTTCATATCATACCCAATAAACATACGACTGAAACAAGCCATCAGGGAGCAAGGTCGGCGCAGCATTAACGCCAACAGCCATCAGCGGGGTTCAATATGAATCGTAATTATTGTGCTGTTACCTAAGGCATCCTTGAGTTCACATTCAAGGGCATCGGCAATGTCGTGGGATTTTTTTAAAGATAAATTTCCATCTAAAACAATATGAAACTCTAATACGATATTGCCCCCCACTTTTCGACTTCGAAGTTTATGATATTCATGGACTTCCCGGTACTTTTTTATGATGGAAGAAATTTTTTTCAGTTCCTTTTTATGCAGGGTAAAGTCCAGGAGTTCCTGTATGGCGGGAAGGAAAATTTGGATGGCCACTCTCAACACCAAAATACTGACGATCATTGCGGCAACAGGGTCCAAAACCACCCACTGTCCCCCTAATAACAGGGCTCCCCCCACCCCGATTAACGCTCCGATAGAGGTCCATCCATCGGACCGGTGGTGCCAGGCATTAGCGATGATCGAATCACTTTTGATCTTTTTCCCCACAGCCAGGGAATAGCGGAAAAGCCCTTCATTAAGGAGGATTGAGGTCAAGGCGGCAATAAAAGCCCACCAACTGGGGTGCTCCAATACCTGACCGCGATAAACGGAAAGGATGGTTTGGAAAGCGCTGATAAAGATCTGTAAAGCCACAAACCCTAAAAAAATGGCAATGATCAGCGTCGCTAAAGTTTCATATTTGCCATAGCCATAATTATGATAATCATCGGGAGGCCTATTCCCTAAGCGCGCACCTAGATAAGCGATGATATCCGTAGAAAAATCGGACAATGAATGAAGACCATCGGCAAAAAGAGCACTGCTGTTTCCAAAAATTCCTGCGGATATTTTAATCCCTGATAGGAAAAGGTTCACTAAGATTCCAATAAGAGTGACTTTGTTAATATCATATATTTTAGAATTTTGTTTTTTCATTCTATGACCTTCTTTCTTATTAATGATAATACCCAAAGTTTATTAAAAATCGACAACGAACAGGATTGCAGTAATACATAAAATCCGTAGAGCATTAGCATTGATGAGGTGTTTCAATAAAAGAGAAAAATTTTCGTTATAAAATTTATTTGTATGGAGGAGATCCTATGAAAATTTCTTTTATTAAACTGAGCCCCGCTGAAAATACCACCATTATTATTACCGAGGCGGATATCAGAAAAGAAGACTATATAAAAATCGCAAAAACGGCAATGGCCTACACCCACTTAAATGGAGAGCAGGTTGGTTTTATAACGCCTAAGACTGATTCAAGAGCTAAGGGAAGAATGGAAATGAGCGGTGGAGAATTTTGCGGGAACGGTTTGTTGGCCCTTGGGGCGTATATTGCCTGGCAGGAAGACCTGGAAAAGGAAACCTTTTTACTGGAATTTTCCGGGGTGGGAAAAACGCTTGAATGTGAAGTGAGAAAAGTAGATTCCGTAACCTTTCGGGTAAAGGGAGAGATGCCCTTGGAAGGCTATGGGATATCGAAAAAAGAGGTGGTTACAGGAAAAAATACCTTCGCCGGGTATTTGGTAGCCATGCAGGGGATTACCCATTTTATTTTTCAGGAGTCAGAAAGAGAAAACAATCCGACGGATTATCGGGAACTGCTGAAACATTTGGCGAGGGAAGAAAGCAGTCCTGCCTTCGGGGCTTTAGGCTACCGGATATCGGGAGAAGATATACACCTTTCCCCCTGGGTCTATGTACCGGGAATTGAGAGCTTTGGAAAAGAGCGGTCCTGCGGTTCCGGAAGCCTCGCACTGGGACTGTTGTGGGCAATGAAAAAAGAAGAAGACATCCGGTTGAATATTCAACAGCCCGGAGGGGTCATTGCGGTTCGGACTGCTTATGATCGAAGGACAAAAAAAGTAACCTCGGCGACGATTGAAACCGAGGTACAAATTACCTGTGAAGGCAATCTGCTTTTATAAATCAAAAAAAGACAATTGCTGCAGGTCTTCGGAGAGTAAATTGGAAGCCGTAATACCGATCAGGCGAAGCGGTACCTCCAAGGCCAACTCTTGAAATATTCCATGGACCATCTCAAAGATTTCGTCGGCACCATTGATATGCTGAAAAAGAGTTTTTCCCCGACTTTGAACTTTGAAATTTTCATCCTTAATCTTTAATGTAATGGTACGGGCATGGAGTTTTTTTTCCTTTAAGTCTCGGGAAAGCTCCTGGGAGAAATTTTGCAAATACTCTTCTAAAACTTGCCGGTTTCGGGTACCCTTGGGAAAGGTTCGCTCAATTCCTAGGGATTTCCGTTCCCGGTGGGTGTTTACCGGACGGGGGTCAATCCCTCGAATACGGTGGTATACTTCCCGACCGGATTTACCTAGAAGTTCCATGAGAAATTCTTCGGGAAGCTCCAAAAGATCTCCTATGGTATATAGTCCTAAGTTGTTTAATAGCCCACAGGATTTAGGTCCAAGTCCATGAACCTTTCTAATCGGAAGAGGAAGCAAAATTTCGGGAACCATCTCCGGAGTAATTTCCTTAACTCCCGCAGGTTTATGCCAATCGGAAGCCAGTTTTGCTAAAAATTTATTATAGGCGATCCCCACAGACAGGGTCAGCCCCGTTTCTTTATAAACTGTTTCTTTCAGTTCGAAAACCAGTTTGTGGGGTTCTGCTTCCAAGTGGGTAATATCTAAATAGGCTTCATCGATGGAAACCTTTTCAAGAACATCGCTAAAGCTGTGGAGAATTCGAAAGATTTCCCGGGATACCTCCTGATAGCGTTCCATTCGTCCCGGAACATAAATCCCCTTTGGACATTTTCGCCGGGCCATAAACATGGGCATCGCTGAATGGACACCGTATTTACGGGCTTCATAGTTAGCAGTGGTCACAACCCCTTTGTTACTGCGCCCGCCGACAATAACGGGTTTGCCCTTTAATCGGGGATTGTCCCGCTCTTCTACAGAAGCATAAAAAGCATCCAAATCCACATGAATTATGGTGGGGAGCCTTTTGGCATTTTCAATGTTTTTCATGAAGACCTTCACCTCGCTGATCATTATTTTATCATAGAGACCATTTGTTTGCCATCTCAGAAGGTTACGATAATATGAATAGGAGGATAAGACAATGAAAAAGATTATTATGTACAGCACCAAAACCTGACCTCACTGCACTAAAGGGAAAGAGTTTCTTTCCGGATCCGGATATCATTATGAGATTAAGGATGTCAATGAGGATCCTGCGGCCAATCGTGAGTTTCAACAAATGGGTCTTCAGGGTGTTCCCGCATTTAAAATTGGCGAAGAGATTGTGGTCGGACTGGATATTGGAAAAATCCAACGTCTTCTCGACTACACGGTAACTCCCTGCGAGTCCTGTAAAAAGCGGATGCGGGTGCCGAAGGGAAAGGGAAAAATTAAAGTAACCTGTCCGAGCTGCGGTCATAAATTTATTAAAGATACTTAACTTAAGTATTACTTTAACAAAAACCCGAAGGTGTTAAAACCCTCGGGTTTGCCCTTTCCAAGGAGGCTTTTCGCCTTTTTGATATTCCTCTACGCCGGGTCCCTGTAGATTCTTTAGGCGCCAAATCCCATAAACATAACTGAGAATCAGCACAGGAAGAATAAGCGGCCATCCGGATAGTGTGTTAATCCAGGCCAGTTCCACTGCGCTGCCCCGTTGAAAAAAGAACAGCCTGATAAAAAAGCGTGCAAACAGTAAAACCGTCCAGACCATGGTAACTTCCCGGTAAGCGGGTTTTACATCCCTTCGCCAAAACCAGGACAGCGGCCAGCCCCGGCTCAGATGAGACAGCCATGCTGCCAGGGGTCTGCCGAGTAGAAGGCTGCCGAGGGCCAATAAAAAAACAAAGCCGCTGCTTATTAGGCTGGCGAAAAAATAATTAGCGGCACTGCCGGTAAAATAAGCAAAGCCCGCCGCAAAGGATACCGCTAAAAACCCACCCAGAGCATAAAACCAGTTCTGTTTTTTAATTAAGCGGACAAGCCCTAGAATAACGGCAATAACAATCGATGTTATAGCAGCAACGGTTAAATCAAAAAAGGCATTCATTACAGCAAAAATTATCGGTGGGAGCAAAGCATCAAAGGTTCTACCGGATAGGGCGGAGCGAAGTTCATCGAGTATTTCTTCTTTATTCATACCAACTCCCACTTTCTTTTTTTAAAATAGATACCCGAAGAGAAGTCGGTTGAAACTGCAAGAAGACTAGAAACGGTAGCGGGGCTCTTATCAGTGGTAAAATAGTATAAAATATACGATAGTAAAATTGAGAAAATTCAGACAATGATTGAGTAACTTTGATTTTACCGGGTATAAATAAAATCATTTAATCGAAGCGAGAACCTTTGAAGAGTAACAGGTCCCTTTCGCCAAAGTGAGTTAGTAGCGGAACCGACCATCTTTATGGTAGGTTTTTTTATAGAGGAAAGGAGGAATGGATAAATAAAAGGATGGGTTGGAATCGTGGAATTGGAAAAGTAAAGGAGGAAAACATGGTTAAAAAATGGATGGTGTTTATTCTTGTGGCAGCTTTATTATTAGCCCTGCCGTTCCACGCTATGGCCGAGAGACCTCAAATGGATACCCAAACCTATTTAAATTTGGGGGACTCCATTGCAGCAGGGATGAGCGCAGACCCTGGGGAAAGTTATTTTGACGGGTACTCGATGTATCTCGAAGGGTTCGGTTTTGAAAAAGTACCGGGAGTACCAACCGTTGTGGATGATGGAAACATTGCTATTCCGGGACTGACCACCCAGGGTCTTTTAACCACTCTTTCCAATCCAATGGTCCAGGAAATGGTAAAGAAAGCGGATGTGGTCACCGTAAGCATTGGAGGAAACAATCTGCTGCAGCCGATGATTGGGTCAATGATGATGGAATATGGGCTAAATCCATATGAAGATTCTATTGAAGATTTACTGACTGCGATTGCCTATAGAGGAGAGGATTTCTGGCATGAGATTACGGAAAAACATCTTAATATGTTGAGGTATGCAGAACCTGAGCTATGCCCACTGTGGCAGGGAGTAGACCAGTTTCAGACAGATTGGCCTAGAATTATAAGCGTAATACACGCGCTGAATTCCGATGCCCATATTATTGCACTCAGCATTTACAATCCTGTGTCTAAGATGGAGTCGCCGGAATTTTATCAATTAATGGAAGAGCTGATTCGCCCAATGAATCAGACCATGAGAAGACACCAAGGAAGACGGGTTAGTGTTGCAAACGTATATAATGCATTTCGGAGTAATGAAGATGCAGTGAATTTTTCCGTCACATGGTTTCCAAATGTAGACCCTCATCCAACAAATATCGGACATCAACTGATTGTGGAAGAATTGATAAAAGTTCGAAACCCGAGGGCCTTTCGATAGTAAAAAAGTTAAAAATTTAATGGAAAATTGTTTGAAATCTAATTAATAAGTTGTAGATGTAAGTACTTGGCAACTTAACCGACCATTATGTGGTCGGTTTTTGTGTCTTTAGTATGATATCAACTTATTTTAGTCTGAAATGAGAGACACGTTCACAGGTTATTCTTTTAAAACTATTACATTATTCCAGTGCTCAAAGGTGTAGCTGGAAACTTAGTATGTTTTCTAATCTAAACTCAACAGCTATTACGATGAAAAAAACTTTAAATAATAAGAATTTTCAAATAATAATGTTTATCATGATTTTCAGAGGGTATAAATTAATATGAAATTGGAAGCAGTGATCTTTGAAGAGTAATTGGACGCTTTCTTCAAAGGGAGTGGGTAGCGTAACCGACCATTATTGGGTCGGTTTTTGTATTTTTGCAAAAAACTGAATAGGAACAAATAGGAGGCAGTGATCTCTGAGAAGTAGATGGACGCTTTTTTCAGAGGGAGCCGGTAGCGTAACCGACCGTAGTGGGTCGGTTTTTGTGTTTGAAGGGGGTGGTTTTATCAGGAAAATAAACAAATTCCATAAGGTGGGACCCTGAAAAATGAAAGGAAGGGTTTTAATTGATGAAAAGATGAGACGAAAGGAAAAAGGTTTGAATCAATAGAAAAAAAGGCCGGACTATCAGCTCTCTCGTTTCAGATTTTCATAGGGTAAACAGAGGAGTGAAAAAAATGAGTTATAAAAGAAGTTGGCGAATCAGTCTTGTAATGGTACTTGTTTTAATGATGGCTTTGGGTACGTCTTTAACCGGTTTGGCTATTGATTTTGAACACGATTATTCTGAAGTGTGGGATGGCAGTGGTACGAACTCGGAAAGATTTTTTGAGCCCGGATCCGAGGATCCCCGATTGCCGATATTTGAAGAGACCGGCGGTTGGATCCACTGGGTATTCAGTACCAAAGGAGAATCCACCGATGCATTGCTGGTACTCGGGGGGACCGGTTCTGGAGAATATCAGCCGGGAGCTCCTTTAACTGCTGAAGTATGGCATTTTTATACCCCGTATTTTGAACTGGACGGGCTTACTGCAACCATTTATATTAAAGGACAGCCGGGACCCGGCGGTGGACTGGTTATTTCAGACTTTCGAAAACCAGCTTTAACAGAAGAACTTACCGTTAGTAAAACTGTAGACACCTCATTTATCCGAGAACATGAATGGGATATCGAAAAAATGGTAGAAACAGAAAATGAATATACCATCGACGGCATACCAAAAATCTGGTTATTTATGGATGGCAGCGGAAACGAAAAAGCTACATGGACGATAGACGTAACCTATGAAGGGTCAGAAGATAAAGACTTTGTAGTATCTGGAGAGGTAACAATTAAAAATACCGGCCAGTTGGACGCTGTAATAACAAATATCGAAGATTATCTTGCAGGAGACTTGATCACGGTTGATTTCGGAGAGGGATTTGGCGTACCTTATACTCTTAAAGTCGGTGAAGAGTTAGTTGGAACCTATTCTGAAGAAGTAACCAGCAAAATCGAAGGCATCAATGAAGTAACGGTGACCACCGAACGAGATGAATATAAAGCCAGTGAAAGCATTGTTTGGGGAGAACCGTCATCTGAACTCTATAAAACTGTAAACATTGTGGACAATAGTGACCTTTTCGGATTTAAAGCCCTTGGCAGCGTAACTGCACCTAATGGAGATACTTTCACTTACGATAAAGAGTTTTCTTGGGAAGACTATTATCATGTGGATGGTCCCTTTAGCTTCACTTACGACAATACTGCAACCATCGTGGAAACTGAACAAAGTGACAGTGCAGTATTAAAAGTAAATGTTCAAAAATTAATTTTTGAAGGAGAAACTGCTTGGGCAGCGAATGGAAATAAGCCCGGTGAACTGCGGTACAACCAGCGAGGAAATTGGGCAACCTATGTGAAATATGACGGATTAGAAAAAACCACTACGTTGTTTGCAGGTCAAAACATTGATGTAGGTACCGTAACTTTTTCAGCACCTGATAATGGATACGTTTCCATCACCGTAAATCTTAAGGATGGTTGGGAATTTGAAGATGTGGCAGAATACTTGAAAGTCCAGGATTATGCAGCAGCACCTAGCGGAAACCCTGCACCAGGACAATTCGATCACAAAATAAGTGACGGAAACACCATAATTGTTCCTCAAAACAACTTTTACGGTGTGCATGTAAATGTGGGAACTTGGGTACCGGATCCGAATTTTGGTCCGTACTAATCGAGAGATCTCTCAGCAAATAAATCCGATTCAGTAAACAATATAGAACTCCAGCAGCAGGCTAAGACCATGGAGGCGGATAGAAATATCCGTCTCTAATAGCTTACAGATGCCGGGTATGACCTGAAGAATCGGTAAGGAGCATTGCTGGTGATAGTATTCTCCACTAAACTAACAAATTTTTACATAAAATATAATCTCCGATTATGTAAACCTGTTAGTTGTTTGATAGAAAGGGTATTAAAATACTATCCAAACAGAGGTTGGGGACTTTGAGAGGAATTCATATGGAATAGGCACGACTTTGTCCTAGCAGCCATCAAGCTACCTATGAAACGAGGTGTTGTGTATCGATCAGGTTAGTAAAAGAGCTATTGGTTAAGAAGTTAAAACAAATTTGAAAGGAGAGTAGCATTATGAAAAAGATAAAGATCATTGCGATTGTTTTAGTATTGCTGTTAACCTTCAGCACCGTCGCTTTTGCCATGCCTGGAAATGAAGGGAGTCGGGCCCCTGCCCGGGGAACACAGTCTATCGCTGAAATCGCCATTGAGGCTGAATTCAATGAACTGGTAAAAGCCCTTCAATATGTGGATGAAGAGCTGGACGCCGGCTTGGTGAACCTGTTTTTAGAGGGGAACCGGCAGTATACGGTATTTGCCCCAACCGATGAAGCTTTTAATAACCTTTATAGGCTCCTGGGGATAGAAGAGATCCGAGACCTCCCTCCTGAACTGGTTCTGGACGTCCTGTTATATCATGTAGCGACTGGTCGCCGGGCAGCCAACAGCGTCGTTCCGCCGGTGAGGGAGCGGGCAATCCGTACCCTTCTCGGGGAGAATTTTATGGTGGATCGAAACGCGGTAATTAGTGATATTTTTGGTCAGGAGGTAAATATACTAGTGCCGAACATCTCCGCGCGAAACGGCATTATCCATGTAATCGATAAGGTACTGCTGCCTCTAAATTAGCCTAAGCCGGATTGATGATTAATCCTTGTGAATAAAGATTATATTCACCTTTGATCCTGCACCCCTGGGGACCTGAAACCCTGGTTTTTTCCGCAGGATGAAGCCTGTTCTCCGGCGCAAATTATACAGGAGTGCATGGTGAAGTAATAAGTGGGTGCCGGCTGAACCCTTTGGACCTTAAGAGGTATAAGTATTTAAGAAGTCACCCGTTTTAAATTATGCCATCCCTTAGGTTTTTCTAAGGGGTGGCATAATTATGAAGCACAATAAATGGTTCTAATAGGAATGTTTTAGAGGTTTTTGCTAGTTTTAACAATTTCCAAAATCTCCTCCGGCTGGTCCACCACAAAATCGGCGCCACTTTCCCGCAGTTCCTCTGCTCCTCGAAAACCCCAGGAAACGCCTACACTTTTAACCCCTGCATTTGTTGCAACTTGCATATCCACGTCGGAGTCTCCAATATAGAGGACTTCTTCCTTTTTAAGATTCCATTTATTAATTAGAGAAAGAAGCGCTTCAGGGTCCGGCTTTAAGGGATAATGATCAGGATCGTAGCCTTGAATTACTTTGAAATCCCAAGCGTTAAAGAAATATTCATAGGTGGTTAATGTAAAGTCATGGGGTTTGTTGGAAAGAATCCCTAGCAGGTAGCCTTCCTCATCCAATGTGCTCAGAACTTCCTTTATTCCAGGGTACAGTTCGGATTTGTTCTGCCAATTATCAGCAAAGATTGTTTTCATTTCCCCTATCAGGGCCTGGACCTCTTCTTCCCTTAAATTTTTTTCTTCGGGAAGAGCCCTTCGTACTAAAGTGGGCATACCGTCGCCGACAAAAGTTTTATAACGGGAAACCTCATGGGTAGGATAGCCATGGTTTTCCAGGACCCGGTTCATGGAATCTCCGATATCTTCAATCGTGTTCAGCAGCGTTCCGTCTAAATCAAAAAAAATGGCTTTTATCATTAAAATCCCTCCAAATTCTTAGTAATACAGGTATTATAACACAGAATTATTCTCAGGAAATGAAGGAAAAAAGAGGGTGTGTAGCGAATTAGTATAGGGTATACATAAATTAAAGTAATTTAGTTTGAATTGTTTAGACGAAAGAGTTTTATTAAGGGGAGGATTCAATGCCGAAAAATCGAAAAAAGCCGATGCACTTTCAGGGAAGTTTAACAAAACGCAATTATTTTGAAGGGTGGTATTATAAACAGGTCAGTCAGGACGGAGACATTACCCTGGCCCTTATTCCAGGGGTTAGTCTGTTTGAAGGTGATCAACACAGTTTTATTCAGTATATTCTGTCCTATAGGAGCGAAGCAGGAGAAAAAGATTTAGTCACCGGCTACGTCCGGTATCCCGTGGAATCCTTTACATTCCAAAAAAATCCCTTTAAAGTGCAGGTGGGAAAATCCATCTTTACAGAGAAGAAAATATTTCTCGATTTAAAGGATCAGGAGCGATTGTTTCAGGGAACCATAGAACTTCATACCCTTACCCCAATTGAAACCGATATTTATTCTCCCACGATTATGGGCCCCTTTGCCTATTTTCCTAAAATGCAGTGCAATCATGGCGTGATCAGTATGGATCATGACATTATGGGGACCATTCAGATGAATGACCAAAGTTTAAAGTTTAACTATGGCCGAGGATATATCGAAAAAGACTGGGGGACCTCATTCCCTGAAGAATATATCTGGGTACACTGCAACACCTTTGCCACCCGGGAAACTTCGCTGTTTTTTTCTATTGCCCATATTCCTTTTCTGGGAAGGTCCTTTCAAGGGCATATTGGTAATTTGCTAATCAAAAAAAAACAGTATCGCTTTGCCACCTATAATGGAACGAAACTCAGTGAGCTTCAACAAAAGGGAAAGGAAGTTTCCTTTGTGGCGGAAAATAAGGAAGCTAAGCTGACGGTAAGGGCCATGCCGGATTTGGAAAAAGAGCTGATTGCGCCGGTTAAAGGAAAGATGGAGCGGATCATCAAAGAAGGGGTAACCGGGAAAGTGTCTTTTGAACTCTTTGATAAGAAAACCGGTGAGGTATATAAAGATCATGGAAAGGCTGCGGGGATCGAAGTGGTTATCGAAGAGAACGCAAATAAGAATAAATTGAGCATCAAGCACCGGGATCCTGAGACAAAGAGTCAGTAGAATCTATAAAGGATACCGTTGGAAAGTCTACATTCGTGATTAAAGGAGGAAACATTATGTCATTAAAAGGAAAAGTCGTAATTGCTCAAGGCGGGGGACCCACCGCGGTGATTAATCAATCCCTGGTAGGGGTTGCGTTGGAGTCCCGAAAGTTTAGTCAGGTCGAGCGGGTATACGGAGCAGTACACGGAGTACGGGGAATTATTGACGAGGATTTTTTAGATCTTAGCCAGGAAACCACTCACAATCTGGAAAGTGTGGCCAGAACTCCGGCCTCAGCGTTATTTTCCACCCGGGATAAACCGGATGAAAAATACTGTCAGGAAATTTTTCATGTACTGAAGGCCCATGATGTCCGGTATTTCTTTTACATCGGAGGGAATGATTCCGCCTCTACGGTGCATATTGTAAATGAATACGCCAGAAAATCGGATTATGAATTCCGTGCCATTCATATCCCCAAAACCATTGACAATGATTTACTGGTCAATGACCATACTCCAGGATACGGTTCCGCAGCAAAGTTTGTCTCCCAGGCCTTTACCGGGGTGGATCTTGACAATCGTGCTTTGCCCGGGGTCTATATCGGTGTGGTTATGGGTAGGGAAGCGGGATTTTTAACCGCGGCTTCCTCCATCGCCCAAAAGTATTTTGATGACGGCCCCCATTTAATTTATCTTCCCGAGCGTCCCTTTTCCAAGGAGAAGTTTTTACGGGAAGTTAAAGAGGTCTACGACAAATGGGGAAGATGCGTGGTGGCGGTCTCGGAAGGCATTAAAAATGAAAAGGGCGAGCCTGTGGTCAAAGAATTGATTAAAAAGGCGGAGTATGATGCCCATGGAAATATTGTATTATCAGGTTCCGGAGCCTTAGGTGAAAATTTGGTGGAATATGTTAAAGAGCAGTTAAAGATCAAGCGGGTACGCTCCGACACTTTCGGCTACTTACAGCGGTCCTTTATGGGCTGTGTGTCGGAAGTGGACCAGCATGAGGCCCGGGAAGTGGGAGAAAAAGCCGCCCAGTTTGCCCTATGGCATAATCAGGACGGATCCGTAACGATTCACCGAACGGGAGACTATTCCGTGGACTATCAGCTGACGGCGTTGGAAAAAGTGGCAAAATATACGAAATCCATGCCGGATCATTTTATCAATTCCGAGGGCAATCATATTACTGAAGCTTTTCGCAAGTACCTGCGTCCTTTAGTGGGAGAGGAACGGTTTTTCGCCCATCATCTGCGAGCGCCCCAGGTACAGAAAATATTAAAAAAATGATGATTTCTTTTGTTTTTTTTCCTGATAACCGATATACTGATATACTGGTAAATAAAAACTACAAAAACCGTAAAGGTGAATTTTTAGGAGGACATTCTATGGAAAGAATTATCGGAACCGTAACTCGAGGACTGAGAACCCCAATTATTAACCAGGGGGATGATTTGGAAAAGATCGTGGTGGATACGGTATTACAGGCATCAAAGCAGGAAGGATACGAAATACAGGATAAGGACATTATCGCCGTGACAGAATCCGTTGTGGCCCGTGCCCAAGGGAATTACGCTTCAATTGATGCCATCGGAAAAGATGTGGCAGATAAATTTGGAGATGAAACCCTAGGGGTGATTTTTCCGATTTTAAGCAGAAACCGCTTTGCCATTTGCTTAAAGGGTATTGCCAAGGGGGCAAAAAAAGTAGTACTGATGCTTAGCTATCCCTCCGATGAAGTGGGAAATCATTTAATGGATCTGGATATTTTAGATGCCAAAGGGGTAAACCCCTGGACCGATGTATTAACGGAAAAGGAATTTCGGGATTTATTCGGCTATAACAAACATACCTTCACCGGAGTGGATTATGTAGCGTATTATAAATCCTTAGTGGAATCCTACGGTATTGAATGCGAAGTGATTTTTTCCAACAATCCGGTAACGATTCTGGATCATACAAAAAACGTGTTAACCTGCGACATACACACCCGGGCAAGAACGAAAAGGATTCTAAAAAGCAAAGGGGCAAAAAAGGTTTACGGCCTGGACGATTTGCTGGCGGTATCCATTGAAGGCAACGGATACAATGAAGAATTCGGACTTTTAGGATCCAATAAAGCCACTGAAGATAAAGTAAAACTCTT
>SKOH01000002.1 GCA_007120165.1 Clostridiales bacterium | reverse complement strand
GTGGCAGCGGGAGCCGCCCCGGCGGCCATCACCGACGGACTGAATTTCGGCAGTCCCGAGAAGCCGGAGCGGTTTTATGAATTTCGGGAGTCGATTCTCGGACTCAGTGAAGCCTGCCGGGAGCTGGATACCCCGGTAATCAGCGGGAATGTGAGTTTTTACAATGAAACCGATAAATCGGCCATCTACCCGACCCCGATCGTGGGGATGGTGGGGGTTTTGGAAGATGTTCGAAAGCATATGACCTTGGATTTTAAAGAGGAAGAAAACCTCATTATTCTCCTTGGAAAGACCCGGGACGAAATTGGCGGCAGTGAGTATTTATCACGAATCCACGGCAAAGAAACCGGAGAAATCCCCTACCTTAACATGGCGATGGAAATCCGGACCCAAAGAGCGGTCCTGGAGGGCATTGAACGGGACCACTTCCAGTCGGTCCATGATCTTAGCGAAGGGGGACTGGCGGTGGCGCTGTCCGAGTCCGCCATTTCAGGAAACATCGGATGCAGACTGGATATCGACAGTGATCTGCCGGCGGACCGGGTGCTTTTTTCCGAATCCCAAAGCCGATTTTTAGTATCGTTAAAAGAGAGCAAACTGTCCGTACTGGAAAAGCTCTTGAAGGAAGAAAATATTCCCTACTCGCTCCTTGGAAAAACCGGGGGAGCGGATCTAAAAATTAATATTAACGGCGAGATGGTCATTGACCGCTCCCTTAAGGAATTGGAAAGCAGCTGGCGAGGCGCCATTCAGGAGATTATGGAAAAGTAGTTTTCATTTCAGCCCAAGGAGGGAACCCATTGGAAAATTTCAAACAACAGGATTTCACCGATGAAAAGCTTAAAGAGGAATGCGGCGTGGTGGGAATTTACAAGAACGATGCCATGCTGTCGAAATATCTTTACTACGGACTGTACACGCTGCAGCACCGGGGAGAGGAAAGTGCCGGGATTGCGGTAAATGACGGGGTCCGAACGGAATATCATAAGGCTATGGGACTGGTCCCCGAGGTCTTTAATGACGATATCCTCGGTAAGCTCAAAGGAAATGTGGGGATCGGTCATGTACGGTACTCCACCAGCGGAGAGAGCTACGTGGAAAATGCCCAGCCCCTGGTGGTTCGCTACCGGGGAGGCAGCATTGCTCTGGCCCATAACGGAAATCTGGTAAACGGGGAGAAAATTCGAAGATCCTTAGAAGAGGACGGCGTGGTTTTTCAAACCTCCATTGATACGGAAGTGATTGTCAATCTTCTGGCCCGCTACTCGTCGGAGGGCACCGTGGAGTCCATTAAGCGGACGCTGGATTTGGTAAAAGGGGCCTACGCCCTGGTGATTATGAAAGAAAATGAACTGATCGGCGTTCGGGACCCTTTAGGGCTTCGACCGCTGTCTTTGGGAAAATTCGCCGACGGCGGCTACGTCCTGGCCTCGGAGACCTGCGCCTTTGATGTAATGGACGCCGAGTTTGTCCGGGAAGTGGAGCCGGGAGAGATGATTCGAATTACCAAAGAGGGTCTGGAGGCCATTCAGTATAAAAAACTGGAAAGACGGGCCTCCTGCATCTTTGAATATATCTATTTTGCAAGACCGGACAGTGTACTGGACGGCGTCAGCGTATACGAAGCCCGTCGAAATGCCGGTAAAATATTAGCCGGGGAGCATCCGGTACAGGCCGATATGGTAGCGCCGGTTCCCGACTCCTCCATCCCTGCGGCTCTTGGTTACGCCGAGGCCTCCGGAATTCCCTATGGGGACGCGTTAATGAAAAACAAATACATCGGCCGTACATTTATTCAGCCGGAACAGACCCTCCGGGAGATCGCAGTGAAACTGAAGCTGATTCCCTTTCGGGAAAACATCAAAGATAAAAGCATCGTCATTATTGACGACTCCATCGTCCGGGGCACCACCAGCCGGCGAATCGTTCACAGCCTGAAAAAAGCCGGCGCCAGGGAAGTTCATGTACGGATCAGTTCCCCGCCGGTGGTGGGCAGCTGTTACTTCGGAATTGATACTCCCCACCGCCAAAGTCTGATTGCGGCGACCCAAAGCATCGAGGAAATTCGAAAAACCATCGGTGCCGACAGTCTGGGATTTATCAGTCTTGAGGGCTTGACGGAATCCATTGGTACCGACCGGGACCGCTTCTGTCTGGCCTGTTTTGATCAGCAGTATCCGATGGATGTCAAAGAACAGCAGGAAAATAACGGTGATAGACCGAAAACCACTTTCAATCGACTGCGGCTGTAACAATGCAGCATTCAGTAAAGGAAGAAGCATTCATTAAAGGAGAAGAAGCATTCATTAATAAAAAAATAAATTAGCAGCTATAACAGCAGTAAAATTGTATAATACGATGGAAAAGAGGTGCCAAGATGGAAAACACCTATAAAAGTGCAGGGGTGGACGTAAAAGAAGGGCAGCGGGCGGTAGCCCTGATGAAAAATGCGGTAAAGGAAACCTTTACGAAAAATGTACTGACGGGCCTTGGGGGTTTCGGCGGGCTGTTTGAACTGGACCTTACGGGGATCGAAAAACCGGTGCTGGTCTCGGGAACCGACGGGGTGGGTACGAAGTTAAAGCTTGCCTTTATGATGGATAAACACGACACCATCGGCCGGGACTGTGTGGCCATGTGTGTAAACGATATCCTCTGCCAGGGAGCGAAACCCCTGTTTTTCCTGGATTATTTAGCCACGGGGAAATTGGAAGCGAAAAAGGCGGAAACCATTGTTACCGGGATTGCGAAAGCCTGTAAAGAATCCGGGGCCTCCCTGATTGGGGGAGAGACCGCTGAAATGCCCGGATTTTACGATGACGGAGAATACGACCTGGCGGGATTTGTCGTTGGGATCGTCGATAAGGACCGGATGATTACCGGAAAGAATATCGGTCCCGGAGACGCCCTCGTCGGCATCAGCTCCAGCGGGATGCACAGCAACGGATTTTCCCTGGCCAGAAAAATCTTATTCCAGCAGGAAAACATGAAGCCTACGGACTACAGCCCGCGCCTAGGCACAACCATTGGAGAGGCCCTGCTGATCCCGACAAAACTCTACGTCAAACCGATCCTGCAACTGATGGAAACGGTGAAAGTTAAAGGAATGAGCCATATCACCGGAGGCGGATTTTACGAAAATATTCCCCGGATGCTGCCGGAGGGGTTGGGTGTTGCAATGAAACGGGGCAGTTTTCCGGTACCGGAGATTTTCAGGATGATTCAGGACCTTGGGAAAATCGACGAGAAGGAAATGTATAATACCTTTAATATGGGGATCGGTATGGTGCTTGCCGTCGCTAAAGAGGACCTGGATAAAACCTTAAGAACCCTTGCAGAAAGCGGCGAAGAAGCTTTTTATATGGGAGATGTAGTCAGCAAAACCCGGGAATCCAAGGAAACGGTGATCCTATGGAAAGATTAAAAATCGGGGTGCTCCTCTCCGGCGGAGGAACCAACTTACAGGCAATTTTAGACAGTATGGAAGAATCCTCTTTAGCAGAGGTCGTATTTGTCGGATCCGACAAAGGGGAGGCCTATGGCCTGGTTCGGGGCCGGGAGCGGGGCATACCCACCGGAGTCTTTGAAAAAGCGGATTTTGCCTCACTAAAAGAGCGGGACTTCGAGATTTTAAAAGCCCTCAAAGCCCACAACGTGGATCTGGTGGTGCTTGCGGGCTACCTTGCCCGGATACCGAAGGTGATCATCGAAGCCTACCCCAATAAAATCATCAACATTCACCCCTCCCTGCTGCCCTGTTTTGGGGGAAAAGGGTACTATGGGGACAAGGTACACCAGGGAGTTTTTGAGCGGGGAATGAAAGTTACCGGTGCCACGGTGCATTTTGTCAGCGAAGAGACCGACGGCGGACCGATTATTCTGCAGGAATCCCTGACCATCGATTTTGACGATGAAATTCCGGACATTCAAGAAAAGGTTCTTAAACTCGAGCACCGGCTGCTGCCGAAAGCGATTGAGCTGATTGCAAAGGGAAGGGTAACGGTTATCGGAACCCGGGTCCGGGTTGAACATAATGAAAATTAATGATCAGTAATGTAAATGATCAGTAATGTAAATGTATAATTTATAGCCATAGGAGGCGGTTACGATGAAAAGAGCGCTGATTAGTGTTTCCGATAAAGAAGGGATTTTAGAATTTGCCCGGGGTCTCGCAGCGGAGGGAATCGAAATTATTTCCACCGGGGGTACCGCAAACCTGCTTCGGAAAGGAGGACTCACCGTTAAGGACGTCTCGGAGGTCACCGGATTTCCCGAGTGCCTCGACGGTCGGGTAAAGACCCTGCATCCGAAAGTCCATGGAGGGATCCTGGCTAAAAGAGGAAACGGAAAGCATCAGGAAACCTTAAAGAATCTGGAGATTGAAGAAATTGATTATGTGATCATTAATCTGTATCCCTTTAAAGAGACCATCGCCAAAGAGGGGGTAAGTATGGGGGAAGCCATCGAAAATATCGATATCGGCGGGCCGGCCATGCT
>SKOH01000050.1 GCA_007120165.1 Clostridiales bacterium | reverse complement strand
TGGCGGACCGGATTTTATCCTCCAAGGATGTAAAAGCCTACGGCGCCCTGACGGTGGCCTGCAATTTATACGCCGATGTCCGGGAAGTGCTGACGGTACCCCCCACGGTGTTTTTACCGAGACCGAAAGTGGCCTCCACCGTCATTACCCTGACCCCGAAGGCCAATCATTTGTCCGTCTCCCAGCGAAAGCTCCTCTTCGGCATTGTCAAGGACGCCTTTGGAAAACGGCGCAAAACCCTGTTAAACTCCTTAAGTTCCGGGAATATGGGTTTTTCCAAAGACCAGGTCCGGGAAGCCTTGGGAAAAGCCGGTATCGATCCGATCAAACGGGCGGAGAATCTCAGCGTGGAGGATTTTAAACGGATTATGACGGCCTTTTCCGAGACCATGGAAAAACAAACCGGGATATAAAAACCTCCCTGGTAAAATCCCGAGTATTTTGGTATAATATTGGGGACAAATGAATTTATTAAAACATATGATTTTTTTAATATAAGAAACGAAATACAAAGGAGGCAAAAAAATGATTAATGAAAAACGATTACTGGATGAATTTTTGGAATTGGTACAAATTGACTCCCATTCCTCAAAGGAAGGAAAGATCGCAGCGGTACTGGTGGAAAAATTAGAGGCCCTGGGCCTGGAAGTGACCCAGGACGATGCCGGTGAAAAAGTCGGCGGAGAAACCGGAAACATCATTGCCCATTTAAAAGGGGATAAGCCCGGGGATCCGATTCTGTTTTCCTGCCATATGGATACGGTAAAACCGGGAGAAGGGGTCAAGCCTGAAATCCGGGACGGGGTAATCTACTCCGACGGAACCACCATCCTCGGATCCGATGATAAAGCGGGAATCGCTTCGGTACTGGAAGCCCTTAAACAGGTAAAAGAGCAAAAGAAAAATCACCGGGATATTCAAGTCGTCTTTTCCATCTGGGAAGAGGGGGGACTGTTCGGATCGAAGAACCTGGACTTTAGCAAGATCAATGCGGAGTACGGCTTTGTCCTGGACAGTGCCGGGTCCTCCGGGGAAATTGTAACCAAGGGTCCTACCCAGGACAGCCTGAAAATCACCATCAATGGCCGGCCGGCCCATGCAGGTCTTGCCCCTGAAGAGGGAATTTCCGCAATCATGGTTGCCGCAAGAGCGATTGAAAACATGAAGCTTCTTCGGGTGGATAAGGACACCACCGCAAATATCGGTGTGGTAAACGGCGGCGAGGCCACCAATGTGGTAATGCCCAAGCTTGAAATCAAAGCGGAAGCCAGAAGCTCCAGCGAAGAGAAGGTAGAGGCCCAGACCAGCCATATGATCGAAGTCTTTGAAAAAACCGCCAAGGAAATGGGCGCCACCGTGGACATTGACCATGAACGGGTATACCCGCCTTTTAATATTCCCGAAGATCATGAAATTGTAAAGAAAACCAAAGAAGCCTTCAGCAATATCGGCATCGACAGCTACACCGCCTCCACCGGCGGCGGATCCGACACCAACATCTTCAACGGAAAAGGCGTCACCTCATTAAACCTCGGTGTGGGAATGAAAAAGCCCCATACCCTGGAAGAACATATCTCCATCGAGGACCTCAATAACACTGCGAAGGTAACCTTCCAGTTGATGACGATTTTTTAACTAACACCATAAAGCAGTAGGCAAAACATCAGGCATAGGCAGTAGGCAAAACATCAGGCATAGGCAGTATGCAAAACACAAGGCATAGGCAGTATGCAAAGCACAAGGCATAAGCAGTATGCAAAGCACAAGGCATAAGCAGTATGCAAAACATGAAGTATTAAGAGAAAACAAACCCCTAAGCTTAGCGCTTGGCTTTCCATTATAAGGCGGCAACGCGGCGCTGCAGCAAGGGATAAATGAGTTGAACAGCACAAGGGCAGGCGGCAATAAAAAACCGGCCTCCCCTTTGTGCTATCTTTTTCGATAAAAGGTTCACACTATTCAGTCAGGAGGCGTATTATGGCGAAGGAACAGTCACAGAAAATCTTGGAAAATTTAAAGAAAGTCATTATCGGTAAGGAAGAGGTGTTGGAAAAGGTGCTGATTGCCCTGTTGGCAAAGGGACATCTGCTGATTGAGGATGTCCCCGGGGTGGGAAAAACCACCTTGGTAAAGGCCCTGTCAAAGACCATGGACTTATCCTATAAACGGGTCCAGTTTACCCCGGACCTGATGCCCTCGGATATTATCGGTGTAAATATTTACGATCCGAAAACCGGAACCTTTGCCTTTAAAAAAGGCCCGATCTTTCATCAGGTGCTCCTTGCCGATGAGATCAACCGCACCTCTCCGAAGACCCAGTCCAGCCTCCTGCAGGCCATGGAAGAGGGGGAAGTTTCCACAGAGGATAAACACTACGTCCTCGATAAACCCTTTATGGTACTTGCCACACAAAACCCGCTGGAATATCAGGGAACCTTCCCGCTGCCGGAAGCACAGCTGGACCGTTTTTTAATGCGCCTCTCCCTTGGCTACCCGGAAAAGGATTATGAACGGGAAATTCTTCGAAACCACAAAACCCATCGAAACCTGGACCATATTGAAGCGGTGGTAAACCAGGAAGAGATTTTGGCAATGCAGCGGGAGGTGGAGGACCTTCATGCCCATGACGACATTTTAAACTACATCGTCGGCATCGTCGGAGTGACCCGAAGCTACGAAGACCTGCAGCTCGGGGCCAGTCCCCGGGCAGGAATTGACCTGTTAAAAACCGCCCGGGCCAAAGCCTATGTATCCGGCAGAAATTACGTGATTCCCGACGACGTCAAGGCCATGGTGGTGGCGGTACTGGGCCATCGTCTGATGCTTTCTCCCGAGGCGAAAATTGAAGGCAAGAAAATCGAGGATGTACTAGAAGGGGTATTAAAACGGGTATCGGTACCGGTGATCGCTAATGATCAATAATAAAAAATTCTTACTGCTCGCCGGGCTGATCCTGACTTTCACCGTGGTCTTTGTCGGCGGCGTGATGCCTTATTTTATCTTTTACGTGTTTCTCCTGACCCTGCTCTTTCCGGTATTTCATAATCTGGTGGTTCTGGGCGGACTGAAGGGCACCGTGCAGATGCCCAAGGAGTCCTTATACATCGGCGATAAAATCAATATCGGCTATCGGCTGGAAAATCGGAGTTTTTTCTACGTACCTTTTTTGGAAGTGCAAAGTGCGATATCGAATCGGTTAACGGGAAGTGTGGATCCTCCGGAGATTACCAGTATGGAGTCCAAGTCCGACTTCGTCCGGGGCCAGGCCGTAACGTTAAAACGCCGGGGCTATTATGAACTGGGGGATATTGAAATTACCCTTCGGGATGTCTTTCGGCTGTTTTCCTTTAAAAAGCGGATTGCCAGTGAAGGGGCCTTAATGGTCTATCCGGAAGTGATTAACCTCTCTTCCTTTGAAATTACCGCCTCTCAGCAATTAGGCGAGCTTCGGGTATTTGATCCGGCCTTTGAGGATAAAAGCCGCATCGCCTCCCTTAGGGGATACCAGGAAGGGGACTCGATGAAGCGGGTACACTGGAGTATGACCGCCAAAAAAGGGGACCTGATTGTAAAAAATTATGAAAACCGGGGAGATACCCATGTGGCCCTGTTTGTGGATAATGAAGGCCATCTTTTTTTACGGGATGTGGACCGGCGTCTGGAGGATAAGGTTGTGGATGCGGCCCTTTGCATGACCAATTACTGCCTGTCCCATAACATTGAAATGACCCTGGATACCCAGCGGGGGGAGGTGCCCCTGCATCTTAGGGGTCATCAAAAGTCGGATCTGAAACCTTTTTTGGAAGCCTATGCCCTGTTTAAGGGAAACGGAAGCCAGGATTTTAAAACCTTCATGCTTCCAAGGATCAGTATGATCCCGAAAGGCTCCACGGTAATTGTGGTAACCCCGAACCTGAACAAAGAAATGGGTGCCCAGGGGATCCAGCTGAAAATGAATAATTTAAACCCCTTATTTATGGTAGTGACGGATCAGAGCAGCGGTACCGGTTTTGTAGATCCCAGTGTGGAAAAGAAATTGAAGCAGGAAAATATTTCCCTGTACCACATCGACTATAAAACCAATATCAAGGAGATGTTGGAGGCCCACAATGTATAGAAAATTAAGTACGTCCCAACGGTTGTTAACCTACATCACCTATATCGCCATGGTCTTTAGCCTATTGTACGTATACGGCATCGTCATCGGCCTGGAACTGAACTTTTTCCTGCAGTTCCTGCTGGTAACCCTCGGCAGTCTTTTGGTGGTATTTTTGATGAGAAAACCTTTTATCTTTTACCTGCTGCTGGTGGGATCGATGATCGTCTCCCTGCTGGTTGACCGCTACGTAACCCCCTTTCTAGGTCGGGCAGTGCAGCGGCTGGCGGCCCTTTTTTCCAATATCGTAAACCATCTGCAGGGAAATGAATACATCTTTTCCGAACATGTTGTAGGATTTTGGGCCATCCTTTTGGGAATCATCTCGATTTTTACCGCCTTTATCATCTTTAAGGGAAAGCGGATTTACTGGCTGCTGCCGGTATATCT
>SKOH01000145.1 GCA_007120165.1 Clostridiales bacterium | reverse complement strand
CGACAGTTGCTCCTTCACCGACCAACGCAAATTCTTCCGCATCGATAAAGTTTGTAATGCCATACACTACGGCCAGTGTTCCGACCACATTTTCCTTCGCGATGAATCCGGTAATGGCCGCTGCTGCTAATTGCCAGGCTCCAAAACCTAAGGGGATCAGTAAAACCGCAAAGGGTGAGGCGATACTTGCTAAAATGCTGGTATCCGCTGCCCCTTCTGCAACGACTTCAAATTGCCAGTTGAAGGTCTGCATCATCTGTACCACTGCATTGGAAAGAAGAATGATGGTACCGGCCTTGATAATAAAAGCTTTTCCTCGGGAAAACATGGACACCGTGGCCCGTTTGATGCTTGGGATTTTATATTCCGGCAGTTCCATGATAAAAAACGATCGTTCATGCTTTTCACCGGTAATTCGTACAACCAGCAGCGCACCGAGGATAATGATCGCAATTCCTGCAAAATACATCATTGTTCCTACCCAGGCAGCGTTATTAAAGAATACTCCGGCAAATAAGGCGATTACCGGAAGCTTTGCTCCACAGGGCATAAAGGGGGTAAGCATCGTGGTGGTTCTTCGCTGTCGTTCGTTTTTAATGGTTCTGGTTGCCATAATTCCCGGAATTGCGCATCCGGTTCCGATGACCATTGGAATGATCGATTTCCCCGACAAGCCCACTCGTTTAAAGAACCGGTCCATTACCACAGCTACCCGGGCCATATACCCGCAGTCTTCCAGTAAGGCCAGTAAGAAAAACAGTACCATGATCAGCGGCAGGAATCCGACTACGGCTCCCACGCCTCCGATAATTCCATCCAGTAAAATTGCGGAAAGCACCGGGGAGGTTCCCTCAGCCAGTAATCCTTCCACCCATAAATAAAAATTATCAATTCCTGCCACCAGCGTATCGGCCAAGAGCGGTCCCACATAGGTTTGGGAAAGGGAAAATACCATCCACATAATCGCGGCAAAGATCGGGATCCCCAGCCACTTGTTGGCAATAACCCGGTCCAGGGCGTCCTGCTTCATCTGGTCGCTGCTGCTTACTACACGCTTTTCTATTCTTTTCACAATTTCTTTTACGAACTCATACCGTTTTTTATCGGAGGCTTCTACAGATTTTTTATCATTCAAATTCACATCCAAACAGTTAAAGGGTGCTTTTTGGGTTTTTCCTGCAGCCTCCACTGCGGTGGAGATCAGATTATCCAGTCCATTGTGGCTTCCTTTGATGGATACCGTCTCCACCACGGGACATCCCAGTAGTTTGGATAAGCCGTCTACATCAACCTCGGTCTTTTTCTTTTTCGTCAAGTCGCTCTTATTTAGGGCAACCACCACGGGAATATCAAGTTCCAGCAGCTGGGTGGTAAAGAATAAACTTCTGCTTAAATTCGTTGCGTCCACAATATTAATAATAACATCGGGGTTTTCATTATTTACAAAGGTGCTGGTAATGCTTTCCTCGGATGTAAAGGGAGACATGGAGTAGGCTCCGGGAAGGTCTACTGCGGTAATGTTTACGTTGGTATGATTAAGACTTTTCTTAATCTCCCCTTCTTTTTTATCGACGGTTACCCCTGCCCAGTTTCCCACGTGTTCGATTCTTCCGGTGATTGCATTGAACAGCGTGGTTTTTCCGCTATTGGGATTTCCCGTTAAGGCGACCTTTAAATGACTTTGCTCTTTCATCGTTGATACCTCCTGTTTTTGTTTGTTAGCTTAAGCTAACTTTTAGTGTGTAAAAAATGGTTCATTTCCCGTTATGGGCTAGATCAAAACTTCGTAATAATTATCCTATTATAATTGCTTCTGCGAGTTTCCCCTTCATCGCAACCCAGGGTAAACAAAAAATGTGTCAGGTTTTTCACAAAATCACCCAAACTTCCCTATTGCTGAATATGTTTCACACTTGACTTTGATTATCATTTATCATTTTACCACTAATTTTTCTTAGAAACAATAGTTTTTTGAATATTATTTTATAAAACAGGATTAAACCTCCCAGGTAAGAATCCCCTGGGTAACTTCGGTTTTTTCAGTGATCCTTCCATCCACTACTCTCTGTTTAAGAATTTCTTTTATTTTTCCTTTGTCCTGATCGGTTAAGGCTGTCAGGCAAGCCATGTTATCTCGGTAGATAGTATAGGCCTCATCGAAGGTCATCTCATCTTCCCATTTTCTTTTAAAGTACCGGACTTCCGGAGTATAACCCAGTTGCCACAATATGTTAAATACGTAATAGATTTTATCGGCTTTTTTAGCTGGCACCTGATGTTTTTCAATGATGTACTTTTGGATTTCATCCCCCAGAAGATCCCGGCGCTTTACAAAACTGCTTAAGAAACAGTACTTTTTACTGGCGATCAGCATTTTTTTTAACGTATCATAATTAAATACCGCCGGGGTCATGGAAGCGAATACCAGGTCATAGGTATCGTTCCAGTTCCTTTCTTTTACGTCTACGTCTTTCCAGTCTAGATTTATGGGTTCAATATTTGTTATATTGGTCTTTCTCATGTTTTCTTTTAGCTTATCCAGCATATTCTCCGAGATATCCAGGGCGGTGATGCTTTTCACTACCTTTGCCAGCGGTAGCGTATGCTTACCCGGTCCACAGCCGATATCCAGTACATGCATGTCTTTATCCAGCATATTTTTCGACTGTAACAACTTCACAATGGGGCTTCCGATTTTGTCCCCGGAGAAAACCTTGTCATTAAAAAAATCCGCTCGGCTGTCCCAAAACTCTTGGGGATTTTGGGATTTTTGATCGTGACTCTCCCATAGATCAATCCAGTATTGTAAATCTTTTTTTGCCTCCACTTTATCACGCCTTCTTTCTTTTTTTGCTGCTATCGTTATAACATTCTTCTAATACCCCTTAACCACAGGTAAACCAATTTGCCTAATGAGAACTGCAGCCTCATTATATTTTTAGAAATTCCTCTTATCTTCCTGCTTTTTTTCATGCTCTGGGATTTTAATCCAGTGGATCATGCGGTCTTTTACAAACCCCATCTTCAGGCTTAACTTCATGGACTGATGGTTGTCTTCTTCAATATGAACAATGGGGATCTCCCCTGTACGTCTTAGTCTTTTTATCAGCGCGGTGGCCAGCTCATGGGCGCAGCCTTTTTTACGATACTCCGGCAGGACGTGAAGAAAGCCCATAGCGCCGTCGTCATGGGTTAAAATCCAGGCTGTAAGCTTTTCTTTTTCATAAATTCCCAGCCCGACTCCTTTGTGCATCCGTTCTATTATGTATTCCGGGGACGTATAGTCCTTATATTTGCTATTCTGATAAATGTAATGGGCATCCGTGGGGGACAGCTCCAGTACCGCCAGGGTATTCTCAGGCAGTACAGCATTTTCAGGAAAATACAGCTTCATGCAGGATAGTTTCCACTCCACTGGTTGTCCTTTGGTAATTAACGGCAACATCCAGTCCTCCACAATGGCAAAATACTGATCCTTTTGATCAAGATATTTCAGTAAAGCTTCCAGCTCTTTTTCCGATTCACTGCTGAGATACGTCCAGGGTTGGTCGCTTCTTCCCCTCACCAGCACCGAATCCCCTTCGATATGAATGCGGTCGATTGGATAATCTTTGATGAAGTTGAGGATATTACTGTTTCGCACTCGGTCTTTCTTTAAGATCTTTAATGCATCTTTTATGGGATTCATGGAAGCTCCTTTCCAAAAGGTGTGATCAGCATTTTCGTTTACGATATTTACTCAATGGTTTTCAATAACTATTTATGCTTCCCCATCAGATACTCCGTAACCCCCGCAGTGTAAAAATCCGGCAGCCTTCCTATTTCTTCATAATCCAGTTTTTGATATAAGGCTTTCGCCCTTTCATTAAAATCCCCTACCAGCAGGAATATCTTGTCATAATCTCCGGTGACTTCCTTTTCAAAATAGCTGAGTAAACTGCTGCCGATGCCCTTTCCTTGGAATTCTTCCTCTACCACAATAAAACGCAGATTGGGATATTTCCCGAAGGTGCCGTTCAATTCAAATAGAATAAATCCGATGCATTTTTTCTGTTCATTTACCACCACATAAACTTCTTCATTCTCCAGCCCCTTGGAAAGCATCCTGCGAGGACATTTATCTGTAAAATAAATTTTACCAAGTTCTGATTTCTCAAGCATTTTACAGCACGCATGCAGATTTTCCTGTTTTCCCAGTACAATCGAGTATTCCATATAATCACTCCTTTAAAATAAATTGTAATGAAAGACAGCGTTATAAGACAGTTCCTTCCCTTATCCATCACTATCGGTTTGCTTTTTTTCTAAACGAAGTCCCTCGATTATTCCGTCGCCGACACTTGGGCTAAGGATTTCATCATAAACATCTCCATCGGCTGCCGGTACTCCGGAATTTCCAACACCAGACATCCCACATCTTTATAGCCCAGTTTTCGGTAGAAATGTTGAGAACCTTCATCCACTTGGGTCGAGGTCATTACTGCGGTATATCCGAGGTTTTTCATCTCCTCTTCCCACTGCTCCATGGCCAGTTTGCCGAATCCTTTGTATCGGTAGCGCCCATCAAAATGAATCAGATTCACAAAGGGAATATTGTCCCAAAAAAGATTGTATCGTAGGATCCCAATAGCTTTTTCCCTTTCCCGAATGACGTATCCCCTACGGTCCCGAACCTTATTAGAGAATTCCTCTTTCGACAGATGTTTGTCCAGGGTAAACCAAAATTCCTGATCTTTTTCTGTAACATAGTCCATTGTAAACATAACGAACCTCCCAACCTCACAATTATACACTGATTATTTCAACAGGTGGTATTCTAATTGACAGTCCCAGGGTTCTTCCGCCACAAGTTTCAGATTATATTCCGTCGCTTCCACACAGCCGAGATTATGATAAAAGGCGATCGATTCCTCTGAGGAATGGGCGGAAATGTAAAGCTTGATCGCTCCCAGTTCTTTTGCCTTATTACCTACTAATTCAAACAGCTTTTTACCGATGCCCCTACCACGACACCCGGAAGAGACATGAATACAGGAAAGCTGTAAATACTCTTTGTTTGAACCGAAAAGCTCATTTTCCACAGAAGCAAATCCAATCAGCGCCTCCTGAGAGAAAGCTCCAAAGACCACTCCACCGGTACTTAACGTTTTTTTAAGATAGTCAGTCAGTTCTTTGTATTCATCGGGACTCCAGTATTCGGTAAAGGCAATATCTTTTAATACCCATTCTCCCTTTTCTTTCCGCCAGCATTTTTCGACCTTCTGATGACGGTTAAAATCCTTAAATAAAGTTAAATTCATTTCATCTTTTATTAAGTCTCTGTAATGTATCTTCGGCAATCTACTGACCTCCAATTTTAAACTAAAGATCCCTTAATGGGTATGCTTTTATATATCGAGAGTATACATATTATGCAGATACTCTTTCCCTCTAAACGTCTCATTCCTTGTGCCGGTTAAACGAAATCCCAGTCTTTGAACCAAACTGATGGATTTTTCATTTCTGATATAAATACACGCATGGATCTTTTTGATCTCCATCGATTCCTTTGCGTAGGCAATAACTGCTTTTAATGCTTCCCCCATATAGCCCTTACCCCAAAACTCTTTTCGAAGATCATAACCCATCTCGATACTGCGCTCTCTTTGATTGAAACCGTGAAAACCGCAGGTTCCCAATTTTTCGCCACCGGATTTATTAATCAGAATCCATCGATGGTGTCCTCTAGGTTCCGGCTGTAAGTAAAATCCTATAATTTCCTCCGCTTCTTCGGGACTATTTAGGGGCTCTGCATCAAATAAGTAGCGGTTAATATCGTCATCGGAAAACTGACTCAGAATAAAGTCTCGATCTTCGGTACTGATATTTCTTAGGGTCAGTCTTTCGGTTTCTAATTCCTTATAAAACATCGGCTAGTTTTCCTCCTGTATATATACGACTTTAAAATCTTCAAAGACCACCGGTAAATCCTCTGTAAAGTCATATCCTAGAATTTTCCCTTCTTCTTTAAAAAAGTGGATATGCCCTTTTTGCCAGGATTCTAAGGTGTCGTCCTCCCCTTCCCGTTTTGCAATGTCATAAGTGATTTCAGAAAAAGGGAGAATGGTGATTGCCGTCGCTTCAATCACACAGCGGGGAACCCCATCCCAATCAGTTAAAATACTAAGGTCTCCGACTTTTGGCAGTGGTTCTCCTGCACACTCATAACTGTATAAACTGCTGGCCGTCGCTTTCTTTTGCCCGATTAACACCAATCGAAGCAACTCATTAGCCCATTTTTCCGACAGTTCAAAATGAAACACCTCAACATATGTGGTATCTTCACTTCTTCCGGTTTTTGCTAAAAACGCTTTCCAAAACTCATCAATTTCTTCCTGGGAGTACATTTCGTTTTCCATTTCGATTCCTCCTAATAAGACAGCGGGATGGAGCCTGTCTCCTGATTATTTTACCCCCGAAGGACTATGAATCCGTACCCCCGGTAGAATAGTTCTTATTAACTAGATTTTGGTTGTTCCTTTTTCTGCTCTTTGGTTGCCTTATTCGGTGTCGCTTTGATCTGTTACTGCAGCCTTTACAGCCGTATCTGTTCCGCTTCAAATCCATGGGCAAAGGTAAGCATGGCCATTTCAATCACTATAGTATGCATCTGTTCATACACCTCGGTATCTTCAATATCGTAACCATGGGTTTCGATCTCATTTTGAAGATCCCTTTCCAACTGAAGAATTTTTCCAAGTAAGCCCGGAATTTCATTAATCCGTTCAATTTTATTAGGGGTAAGTCTTTCAGGGTTCTCCAAGGTTTCTGTGACCCATTGAACAGATATCGCCGCCCCATTAATAAGGGAAGAAACCGCATTTGCTTCATTATCGATATCCAGCATTAAATGGTGGTTGGCCATTTCACGGATTCTTCGAGAGCTTACCATCAGCTCGGAGGAGGCCAAAAGAATTTCCTGTTCCTTCGCACTTGATACATGATCATGGTATAATTCCAGTTCATCAAAATAGCTTACATACAGCTGATCCCGCACCCATTCATTTTGACTTTGATAATCCTTTATTGTGGATTTCCCCTCAAAATTAAAGATTAGGGACACAGTCAGAATAAAAGCAAAGGTAATGATCAGTTCTCTTTGATGGCTTTTAATCCACTGCTTAAAGTGATTGTTCCCGGAGCTTTTCGCTCTCCCGGCTTTCGATAAATCAATTTCTCCCCTTAAAAACTCATCGGCACTTATGCCAAAAAGGTCACAGATCAACAGGATCTTTTGAATTTCGGGAAGGGACTGGCCGGATTCCCATTTGGAAATGGATTGTCGGGATACCTTTAATTTTTCTGCTAATGCTTCTTGGGAGAGGTTTTGCTCTTTTCGAAGGGTTCGCAGTTTTTCGCCTAATTCCATGAAATCATCCTTTCTGTTTTGGGCTGTTAGTCTTCTCAGAACCATTATGCCAGTTAACCGGTCAAAACAACACCAACTGTACTGTATAATTCCCGCAACCGGCAGTTGCACATGGTCGAATACCGAGATTTCTCATCATCTGCGGGAGATTTCTATCTGCTTAGCCTTGGAATTCTTAAGATAAAGTAACGTTGCTCCGCTATTTGCGATTATATGAAATGCAATCCCATAAAGTATCGAACCGCTCATTGCCACAATATTTCCGACAAATAATCCGAACACAAAGGCAAAAAGTACTTTTTTGATCGTTGCTTCTGTTGCTTTAAATCCGAAATACTGAAAATGAGTAATCCCGAAACATACCGCCGAGATAAAAACCGGCAGGCTCACTGATAACCCATCTCGGGGTACTGTTACGTATAATAAGTCAGCGTTTAACAAACTGATTCCAATGATCATTCCAAACCAGATCTCTAAATGATGATTTTGGAGCTTCTTTCCGACCCTCTGATTAATATGCCCGATAAACCCTAAAATTTTATAATTCCTTTCCCCCTTATCTTTGATTTTTTTCTTCCTCATACCTGTACCTTCATTTTATATTTATGAAATAGGTTCCTATAAAAATTATTAAGGACTTCTTTATTTTATCATGAGGTGGGTTCCTCTTACTATTAATAATTGTAATTTTTTTAAAATTCCACCACATTTATTTATCCTGTTCAATCATTGAAATGGCAACTTTCACTTTCTTACTCCGGCAGGTTACCGACTTTTTCAGTAAAATTTATATGAAATAATGGTTAGATATTCCTAATTATGGTATAATTCTAGTAATAAACTAAACTAATATTCTGAATACTTACTTATGGAAGCGATGAACCTTGGGATTTAATTGGACGCTTTTTTCAAGGGGAGCCAGTAGCGTAACCGGCCAGTATTTTTATGCTGTGCCGGTTTTTTAATGTTTAATTGCACCTAATGTAATACATAATATATAGAAAAATTGGGGAGGGATGCCTGGAAGCCACAAGTGCATATTAAATTTTTTTGATCTGTCTTACTTAAACTCTAAGCATTGAAGGGAGGATTTTATTTGAAAAATTTTAAAAGGGTACTTAGAAGCAGTGTGTGTTTTCTGGTGATTTTTACGATGATGATGAGTAGTATGGTTTTTGCGATAAATGTAAATAATTTTGAAGTGGTAGATTTTAATGGTGAGGTCCCCTATCCAATTCCACAAGGGCAAAGTGTAGTAGTTCGAATTATGTTTGATGGAAGTGGAAATGTTCAAGAAAATGAAGATACCCATATTACAATTCCTACAAAGTTCACAGTGGATGCAAATGGGATTACTCCATCAGTAGATACTGAAACAAAGCATTTTGTAGCCCGTAACGAGAATCTTTATTTTAATATTAAGTTAGAAGTAAACTCCACTGCAGAGCCAGGAAACTATAGTATTAATCTACGTAATTTTGATAGCTTTTCCAGCGGTAATGGACTGATCAACAATAACCTTGATTTGATTATTCCTTTTGCTGTTATTGCCCATGAACCTGACATCACAACTCTAGACGTTACCGCTACTGCACAAAATAAAACTTACAACGGCAATACCGACGCTAGCATTACCTTACAATATAATGTTGGTGAAGATGACGTTACCGTAAACTATACCAATGCATATTTCGAAACCAACAACGCCGGCGATAACCTTTTAGTTACCGTTGAGGGTCTTTATTTAATCGGCGAAGATATGGATAAATATGAACTTGCCTCTACAACCATTGCTACCACAGCCGATATTAATAAAGCGGATGCAGTAATTAATGTAGAGGGTAAAACCGTACTCTACGACGGTGAAGTCTACGGGGCAACCGGTACAGCTTTCGGTGTTAATGGAGAAGATCTGTCCGGTTCATTAGACCTTGGCAACAGCTTTACCGAGGTTCCAGGTGGAACGGCTGCATGGAGTTTTGTCGGAGAACAAAATTACAATGATGCTGCCGGATCTGTGGAAATTGAAATTGGCAAAGCCGATGCCGATATAAGCGTTCCGAATGTTACGGTTCTTTACAACGGAAGTCCCCATGGACTAACCGGAACTGCAACTGGTGTTAATGATGTGGATCTTAGCAATTTGCTGGATTTAGGCGATAAGTTTATAGAAGCTGGAGAGGAAACTATTAATTGGACGTTTGATGGAAATACCAATCATTCAGCTGCTTCAGGCGAGGCTACGCTTACAATTACTGAAGCTGACTTACTCGTTACTGCAAAAAGTGACAGCAAAGTATACGACGGAGAAGCCTTTGATAACTTTGATGTAGCGTATGACGGTTTTATCGATGGCGAAGATGCTTCCGACTTAAGCGGACAATTGGAATGGATCATTCAGGATTCCGATGGTGAAACACTAGATGAAGCCATCAATGCCGGCACCTATACAATCATCCCTTCCGGACTAAGCAGTAATAATTATGATATTGAATTTGTAAGTACAGAAATTACTATCCAAAAGGCCAATGCAGAGATTTCTGTAGTCGGCAAAACGGTCACCTACGACGGAAATTCCCATGGTGCCACCGGTACCGCAACCGGAATTAATGACGAAGACCTTTCCGAGGGGTTGGATCTAGGAGATACTTTCAGTGATGCTCCGGGAGGAGATGCAGACTGGAGTTTTACAGGACATACAAACTACAATGATGCTTCCGGTTCTGTAGAAATTATCATTGAAAAAGCTGTAGCAACTATTACGGTTCCAAATATTGAGGTTGAATACGATGGTACTTCTCACGGTTTAGACGGTACAGCAATTGGTGTGAATGATGAAGATTTCTCTGATCTTATGGACTTTGGAGAACGTTTTACCGACGTACCGGGCGGAACCGCAACTTGGACTTTCCCTGGAAGCACCAATTATTTACCGGATTCTGGTGAAGCCACGATTACCATTAAAAAAGCTGATTTAATGGTTACTGCAGTGGACGACACGAAAGTTTATGACGGAGACGCTTTTGATAACTTTGGTGTAACTTTCGATGGTTTTAAAGGCGAAGACGATGTATCAGTATTAGAAGGAGATATTCAGTGGGAGATTCTCGATGCCGACGGTGAAACCGTTGAAGAAGCGGTAAACGCCGGCACCTATACGATTATACCTTCCGGTCTAAGCAGCAACAATTATAATATTTCCTATGAAAGTGCAGAAATTACTATTACAAAAGCCGATGCAGTGATTACTGTAGAAGGCATACACGTAACCTACGATGGAAATGCTCACGGCGCTACAGGCACAGCAACCGGGGTAAAAGGTGAATCCCTTTCAGGTTTGTTAGACTTAGGCGATGACTTTATTAATGTCCCAGGAGGAGCAGCGTATTGGAATTTTGCAGGTAATGAAAATTACAATGAGGATTCCGGTTCTGTAGCGATTGTAATTAATAAAGCCGATGCGGTAATTAACGTTCCCGATGTTGAAGTCGATTATACAGGAAATCCTCATAGTGCTACCGGTACAGCGGTCGGGGTAAACGGTGAAGACCTGATTGAATTTATGGATTTCGGTGAAAGCTTTACGAATGCGCCCGGTGGTACTACCGATTGGTCATTTGAAGGAAGCCAAAACTATAATGACGCATCAGGAACTGTAGCTATCCAAATTAATAGAGTGCATGCAGATATTACGGTATCCGACATAAGCTTTGGCTATGACGGCACTCCTCATGGTTTAGAAGGTTCGGCCAAAGGTGTTCAGGGTGAAGATCTTTCTCACTTGTTGGACTTTGGAGATAAGTTTATAAATGTTCCTGGTGGATCAACAATCTGGACATTTGCAGGCGATACAAACTATTTACCGGATTCCGATGAAGCTCGGGTTACAATCACTGAAGCCGATTTAATAGTTGCTGCCCAAAGTGATAGTAAAGTTTATGACGGCACCGCCTTTGAGAGCTTTGACGTAACAATTACAGGATTTAAAGGCGAAGATAATGCAACAGACTTAACAGGAGATTTGGAATGGGAAATCCGCGATGCTAACGGAGACATTGTTGAAGCCGCTATCAATGCAGGCACCTATACCATCATCCCTTCCGGTCTAGAAAGTATAAATTATAACATTGACTTCCAGAGTGCTGAGATATCCATTAATCCACGTCCAATTACCATCAAGGCATTGGATGCTCAGAAAATGTATGGTGAGACGGATCTTGAGCTAGAGTATGAAATTAAAGAAGGCGACCTTGCTGAGGGCGATGCACTTACTGGCAGTCTCTCTCGGGAGCTAGGGCAAAGTGTAGGAACCTATGAAATCAGAATGGGCTCCTTGGCAATCAATGATGTTCCGGAAAATAATAACTACGACTTGACCTTTATGCCCGGCGAGTTTGAGATTACTCCTCGTCCAATCACTATTGCCGCGAAGGACGCTTCTAAAGTATATGGGGAGAATGATCCGGAGTTAACCTATGAAATTACAGAAGGCTCCTTGGCTGATGGCGATGGTTTTTATGGTAATGTCATTCGTAAAGACGGAAGTAATGTTGGAACGTATGATATTAACCGTGGAACACTAGCCATAAATAATGTTTATGACAATAACAACTACGATTTAACATTTGTTGACGGTGAATTCACTATTACTGCTCGATCCATCACTGTAACCGCGGATGATAAATCTAAAGTTTATGGGGAAGATGACCCAGCATTAAATTATAGTTACGATGCAAATCTTTTAGTTGACGGCGACGAGTTCACAGGATCTCTTACCCGTGAAGAAGGCGAAGATGTTAACACTTATGTTATCGAGCAAGGTACTTTAACTTTATCCAACAACTACGATTTAACATTTGTTGACGGTGAATTCACTATTACTGCTCGATCCATTACCGTGACTGCGGATGATATTACTAAAATCTATGGCGCTGATGATCCTAAACTGACTTATTATTGGGACGAAGACCGACTAATAGACGGCGATACTTTTGAAGGAGCCCTTGAGCGGGAGCCAGGCGAAGAAGTTGGAACCTATGTAATTAATCAAGGCGACTTATCATTAGGCGATAATTACGACTTGAATTTTGTTGACGGAACCTTCAGCATTACCTATGGAATCCAAGGATTATTCCCGCCTGGATCCGATGATGAGATTATTTGCTTTAAGACCGGCCGAGCAATCCCGCTGAAATGGGCTTATGTTGATGCCAATGGAGATGTGGTAGATAGTTCTGATTTTCTACTTCAAGTACAGTTCCGTCCAGTAGATTCCGACGACGATGCTGAAGACATTACCACTCCTGGAAATAGCAGCCTGAGCTATAATGAAAATACCGGTACGTGGCAAGTAAATTGGCATACCAAAGGAATGGATTCCGGTGTTTATGAGTTGATTATCTTTGATGAAGAGACCGGACAAATGGATACCTTCTACATCGAACTTAAGTAGAAGTATTATCGGATTTTCTATTAAAATTATTGAAATTTACTGTATCGTTCAAGTTTTCTTAAAAAAAGCCCTCGACCGGTTCCGGTTAAGGGCTTTTTTTATTTCTGCTACACCACAACAATATCCGTATTAGTATAGGGGTAATCCATTTTCTTTTTGATCTTTTCAACTTCTTCCCTGCCTACCAGTTCCTCGGCTACGTATAGGCCCAAATCAATGGACGCAGCAACGCCGCCGCCGGTAATAATATTACCGTCTTTTACAATTCTAGTTTTAATCACTTCTTCACAGTAAGGC
Organism: Clostridiales bacterium; assembly: GCA_007120165.1. Taxonomy (GTDB): domain Bacteria; phylum Bacillota; class Clostridia; order Peptostreptococcales; family T1SED10-28; genus Isachenkonia. The sequence continues at coordinate 2,227 of SKOH01000145.1, read as the reverse complement.
TCCAGCAGCTCGTAGGCCAATGGATGAGTAGTTGCCTTTTTGTTTTCCAAAAACCCTGCTGCCCCAAGGATTAGTGAGCCGGTGCATACGGATATCTTGTGTTTTACATCGTTTGCCGTTTTTATCCAATCGATGAATGCTTTGTTATCTTTCAGTTTTCTTGTTCCGAGACCGCCTGGAATAAATATCATGTCGTAGTTGGATAAGTCGGGCTTTATACAGTCCACTTTTACCGTCAATCCAAGTCCATCGGCAACTTCCTCGGTTATACCGCAGATGTCCCACTCCAAATCCGCAACTGATTTATTTGTAGGTTCCTTTTCTTTCAGTCTGGTAATTACATCGTAAAATCCGACAAAATCCAAAAACGTTAAGCCGTCAAATAATATTAAAGCGATTTTCATTCCCGTCCCTCCGTTATACCTCGATCTTTTCCAGTTCACTGCCTAAATATTTCGCAATTTCCAACATCCCCGATTTTTTTGCCGCTTCTTCCGCATCGGGATTGTAGTTGGTATTGGTATTGACATCATAGGTGTAAATGTTGCCTTCTTTATCAGTAATAAACTCTACCCCGGCGATTTGAATGCCGTTACTATTTAAGAACTCTTTATATTTTTCCAAAATCGGGTTGGTAAATCCATCGATCACTTCAAACTTCGGTTTTTCCACTTCCCCTACCGGGCAGGCGGCATCTCCGATTTGACAAACGTCAGCAGGACATAACTCAAAGCCCTCAGAAGTATCGACTTTCACCGCATAGAAAAATTTACCGCCAATAAATTCGCAGCGGGTAATAAAAGGCTCCGGAGCTTCAATATACTGCTGGATTAATGTAATCCCATCGATAGGCACCTCAAAACTTGGGCTGTTAACGTATTCCTCTAAGGCCTCCACATTTTGAAACAGCTGGACCCCTAGTCCTTTTCCCGCACGATTATGTTTGGTAATAAAAGGCGTTACAAATCCTTCGGCAGCTTCAAGGATTTCATCTTTTCCGATGCTTGCAATAGTTTTCGGCGTTTTTATCCCATGGGCCTCTAAAGAGGCATACTGGGCAACTTTGCTTACTTCCAACCGTAAAGCGTCTTCAGTATTGATCACTTTTCGTCCTTTTCGCTGCAGCCAGGCCAAAACCGCTGCTGTATATTCCGGCGCATAGCGGTGACCCCGGGTGTGGGACGACGCACTCATTCGATTATAAAATACTCCCTTAGGAGGTTCTTTTGATAAATCCAGTACTCCCTTGTCAAGAAACCAATCCTCAAAGGGCAGCCCTAGATCTGTTAAATGTTTTTTCAGCGGCTTGGTCCATTCATCGTTTTCATGAATTATATAAATCTTTTTCATTGCATTGAAACCTCCTTAAATATCTTTAAATCTTCCCCTTTTAATTATTCCGCACTATTCTTATAGGTTATTAAGTGTTTATTTATTATACCGTTTATTCGGTTTTCTATCAATACATGGGGCTATTTACCGACAAAATACCTACCGAAACCTAAAGTCACACCGGCGGCAACCCTCGGCAATGGTCCCTGTCCGTACCAAATCCACCCCAATGGCAGGAAACATCAGGTAGTCCAGTATGCAGGCATATTTGGCCAACTCTTCTTCCCCCTGTCTTTTAAAAAATTTTACAATCCCGCATTCCACATAGTCGATCCCCCACTTGTAGCCTTCCCCACCGGGAACAATGTCGTATACAAAATCATATTCATAAATACTGCTGCGGGAGGCTCTTGCTTGTTTTCTAAGCTGCCGTTTAAAGAGCTCGCTCATCCAAAGTCTCCCTGCCAACTTACGGGTAGATGCGGGGAATCGATTCATATATGCCGTAGTAATTTCTTCGAGGAGCCCGCCAAAATCTATCAACGACACCCTTTTTTTTTAATGCCCGGTACAGCCCGAGGATCACTGCAGCTTTTGACGGCATATCTCGAAAATAATTTTTCCGTCCGCCAATATAAGGGATTTCCGGTATCAATGCTTCGAATTCTTCCCTCGTGGTTTTTTCTACTTCTACTGCCAGCTCTTTTCCTAAACGGCGGATTAATACCTTGTTGATTGAACCAATCATTCCTTTGTAGTTTTTCAGAGCCCGACGCTTCAACTGATTACTATCTTACTAAAAGCTCCACTTTCCCATTTTGATAACCAACGAAAACCTTCTGGGCAACCCCGATGAACAATCCATTTTCAACAACTCCGGGAATACTATTTAGGT
>SKOH01000142.1 GCA_007120165.1 Clostridiales bacterium | reverse complement strand
TGGCCTGGGTCTGAAAGGATTTATACTCTTTATCGAATTCCTGGGCGAGGCTCATGTACTCTTTTGACCATCGGGAGGTCATTTTGTTGTGATTGACAATCAGCCGGTCCGCCTTGGGATCCTTCAGGGCATCCCTGGCCACCGCCACCCCTTCTTCATAAAAAACCTCATCCACGGAAAGAGCCACAATGACCCGCTCCCGGAACTCTCCAAGATAAATTTTTTTCTCTTCCCCTTTGATCTTCGGGGGACCATAAATCCCCCGCTGCAGGGTTTGTTCCAATTCCGATTTTTGATTGTTATCCGTCATGGATATCACCTCTATATTTTACGATTTATACCCTTTTTTTCGGTGTTTACCTATTATTTTGATATTTATTTCTCAGCTTTATTCTCCGTTAAATGATCGTTGTTGTCAATCGCTTTTTTCTCCTGTATAATTGTATAGGTTAAAGAAATCCGTTGGGAGGCTTTTTATGCGAAATTTACTGAAAATGATGACCCCCTGGGACGTCATCTTAATTATAATTATTGTAGTTGGAAGTGTGGCGGCAACCCTGGCCATCCCCTGGCTCCTGGCCGACGGGGACGGGGACGCCGAGGTGGTGGTGACCCTTCGGGGAGAGGCCATTTACCGCTTTCCATTAATTGAATCCGGCAGCGAGGAAATCCCCTTTGATTTTGAGGTGGAAGGAAAGCAGTACACCGGCGTACTGGAAATGCAGGACGGGGCCGTACGGCTGCAGCGGCTTCCCGACGAAATTCTGCCCCTGGGGATCCACGAGGATATGGGCTGGATCAGCAGCAGCTACGAGGTGATCGTGGCCCTGCCGATACAGATGGTCGTAACTATTGAGACCACCGAGCCCGACGTCAATGAGGATTACGACATAATCGTGCATTAACTGAAAATAAGCGTAAAGATTGAGGTTTGGCCTCGATCTTTACGCTTATTTTGAATTTATCCGCTTTAGTGTTTATTCATCTTACTGCGATACATTGTATTGGTTTTTTTTATGCATTTATTATGCATTTATTATAATTTTTCCGATTGCTGCCGATATGTTTTCTTTCAAACAAAGGAAACAGAAAAGGTCCTGCTTATTCTTTTTCTTTATCATCTTTTCTGTTTTTCTCTACTTTTTTCTTTTCGCCACTTCGATTCGATTGACGGCCTTTCGCAGGGAGACCCGGGCCCGGGTTTCATCCATCTGGTTTTTCTTTTGGGATTCCAGACGTTCCTTAGCCCGCAGCTTGGCCCGTTCCGCCCGGTCCAGATCAATCTCTTCCGGCCACTCCGCCGCATCGGTTAGAAGGATGGCCTTGGAGTCGTCCACGGTTAAAATTCCCGGGGAGATGGTGGCTTCCCGTTCCTTGCCGTCGCCAAAGATCAGTCTGGCCCGACCGATTTCCACCGGTGTGATAAGGGGGGTGTGATCATGAAGGATCGCGATGTCTCCGGTGGTGGTCCGAATCACCAGCTTTTCCAGTTCATCATCAAAGAACACCCGGTTCGGCGTTACAATTTCCACATGAAATTTCTTAGCCATACGATCACCTACTCTTCCTTGGCTTTTTCCACGGCTTCGTCAATGGTTCCCACAAACAGGAAGGCGGATTCCGGCAGTTCGTCATGCTTTCCGTCCAGGATTTCTTTAAAACCCCGGATGGTCTCTTTTAACGATACGTATTTTCCAGGCATACCGGTAAACTGCTCCGCTACATGGAAAGGCTGGGATAAGAACCGCTGAATCCGCCGCGCTCTGGATACGGTAATCTTATCTTCATCGGATAATTCATCCATTCCAAGGATTGCGATAATATCCTGCAGTTCCTTGTATCGTTGAAGAATTTCCTGCACCTGCCGGGCTACATCATAATGTTCCTGGCCCACAATTGCCGGGTCCAGAATTCGGGAGTTGGAGTCCAGCGGGTCTACCGCAGGATAAATTCCAAGCTCGGAAATCTGTCTGGACAGTACGGTGGTTGCGTCCAAGTGGGCAAAGGTGGTTGCCGGTGCCGGGTCCGTAAGGTCATCCGCCGGGACGTAAATGGCCTGTACCGAGGTGATCGAACCTTTTTTCGTTGAGGTGATCCGCTCCTGAAGCTCCCCCATCTCCGTGGCCAGGGTCGGCTGGTAGCCTACCGCACTGGGCATTCGGCCCAGCAGTGCCGATACTTCCATCCCCGCCTGGGTAAATCGGAAAATATTATCGATAAACAGGAGTACGTCCTGTCCTTCTTCGTCTCTAAAGTGCTCCGCCATCGTAAGTCCCGTAAGACCTACCCGCATCCTTGCTCCCGGCGGCTCATTCATCTGACCATACACCAGTGTGGTTTTATCAATTACGCCGGATTCGATCATTTCATGATACAGGTCGTTTCCTTCCCGGGTACGCTCGCCTACCCCGGCAAATACGGAAAGACCGCCGTGCTCTGTTGCAATGTTGTTGATCAGCTCCATAATCAGAACGGTTTTTCCAACACCCGCGCCTCCAAAGAGACCAACCTTACCTCCTTTGGAGTAAGGGGCAATAAGGTCAACTACTTTAATGCCCGTCTCAAAGATCTCCGTGGATGTGTCCTGGTCTTCAAAGGCCGGGGCCTCCCGGTGAATCGGAGAGAGTTTATCGGTTTTTGCTTCTCCCTTTTCGTCTACGGTTTCTCCCAGTACATTAAAAATCCGTCCCAGGGTTCCTTTTCCTACGGGAACCTGGATAGGATGTCCGGTATTTGTCACTTCCATTCCCCGAACCAAACCTTCGGTTGCGGTCATGGCTACGGCTCTTACGGTGTCATTTCCGATATGCTGTGCAACTTCCGCCGTAACAACACGGTCCTTACCTTGGATGACAACTGCGCTCAGCAGTTCCGGCAGCTTATCGCTCTGGAAGCGGATATCCACTACCGGTCCAATGACCTGGGTAAGAACACCAATATTTTCTTCGGCCATACGATCCCTCCTCTATTTCGTCTTCTCAGTTACTTTTGTGCTTCGGCGCCCCCGACGATCTCTGAGATCTCCTGGGTAATGCTTGCCTGTCTTGCCCGGTTATATTTAAGATTCAAATCTCCGATCATTTCCTCGGCATTGTCCGTGGCACTTTCCATGGCCACCCGCCGGGCTCCCTGCTCACTGGCCGAGGCCTCGATCAGGGCGCCGTAGATCATACTCTCTACGTATTTCGGTATCAAATAGTTCAGCACCTCTTCCGGAGAGGGTTCATAGGTCATAACCTCGTCCCGCTCCTGAAACTCTTCGGGAACTTCCTTTTCCTGCAGCGGAAGGAGTTTGATCAGTCTCGGTTTATGATTGATCGTGGATACAAATTCCGTATATACAAGATTGACCTCATCGATCATTTCATTTTCATAAAGTTCCATCGCAAGTTTTCCGATGCTTTTGGCATCGGAGAACATGGGCTTTTCGGAAATTGAGACGAACTCTCCGTCCAGATCGTATCCTTTTTTTCGAAAAAAGTTCACCCCTTTTTGTCCGATGCCGATCACCGAGACTTCCCGGTCATTCATATGGGTTACGGCTTTTTTAATGGCATTGGTATTGTATCCGCCGCAAAGACCCCGGTCTCCGGTAATGACAATGTAGCCGGTTTTTTTAATTTCCCGCTGATCAAGATAGGGGCTCTGCACTTCCTTTGTATGGGGAAGAATGCCCTGGATGGTCTCTTCTATTTTTTCGAAATAGGGACGGTTTTCCTCTGCCCGCTGTCTTGCCCGACGAAGCTTTGCTGAAGAAACCAGTTCCATGGCCTTTGTAATCTGTTTGGTACTGTCCACACTTTTTATTCTTCGCTTAATGTCCTGCATTCCTGCTCCAGCCAACTCGATTCACCTCCTATTACAAAGACCGGGTCTATTCCTGTTTAAAGTCCTTTTTAAACTCTTCGATGGCGTCCCGTAATTTTTCTTCCGTTTCCTTGGACATGGCGCCCTGTTCTTTGATTTCGCTGCCGATTTCCGGATAGGTCTCCCGCATAAACTTCAGGTATCCCGCTTCGAAGGCCTGCACCTTTTCAATTTCAATATCCGTCAGATATTTATTGGTTACCGCATAAATGATCAGTACCTGGTCTTCCACCCGCATGGGCTGGTACTGTCCCTGTTTTAATACTTCCATGATTCGCTCCCCTTGGGAAAGTCGACTCTGGGTTTCCTGGTCCAGTTCGGAACCGAACTGGGCAAAAGCTGCAAGCTCCCGGTACTGGGCAAGTTCCAGCCGCAGTTTTCCTGCAACCTTTTTCATTGCCTTGATCTGGGCCGCGCCCCCTACCCGTGATACGGAAATACCCGGGTTTACCGCCGGTCGTACGCCGGAGTAGAAAAGCTCGGACTCCAGAAAGATCTGACCGTCGGTAATGGAAATTACGTTGGTCGGGATGTATGCGGATACGTCTCCCGCCTGGGTTTCAATAATCGGCAGGGCCGTAAGGGACCCTCCGCCTAATTTGTCATTCAGTTTCGCTGCCCGTTCCAGGAGTCTACTATGTAAGTAGAATACATCTCCGGGATAGGCTTCCCGGCCCGGCGGCCGTCTAAGAAGCAGGGACATGGCACGGTAGGCTACCGCGTGCTTTGACAAGTCATCATAAATTACCAGTACGTGTTTGCCCTCTTCCATAAACTCCTCACCCATGGCACAACCGGCGTAGGGCGCTAAGTATTGAAGGGGAGGCATTTCACTGGCACTGGCGGAAACGATGGTGGTATATTCCATGGCACCGTTTTTCTCTAAAATATCCTGAATCTGGGCCACGGTGGATTTTTTCTGACCGATGGCGACGTAAATACAAATTACGTCCGTATCTTTTTGATTAATGATTGTATCAATTCCGATAGCGGTTTTACCCGTTTGCCGGTCACCGATAATCAGTTCCCGCTGTCCCCGTCCGATGGGAATCATCGAGTCAATGGATTTTAGTCCCGTCTGCAGCGGTTCGTCTACGGATTTTCGTGCAATAATTCCCGGGGCGACTCTTTCCACATCCCGGAATTTATCGGTATTGATCGGACCTTTCCCGTCCAGGGGCTGTCCAAGCGCGTTTACAACTCTGCCAAGCATTGCTTCTCCTACGGGCACTTCCACAATTCTTCCCGTACTTTTAACCGTGTCACCTTCTTTGATATGTTCGTCCGATCCTAAAAGCACACACCCAACGTTATCTTCCTCTAAGTTTAGAGTCATACCGAAGACTTCTCCCGGGAATTCCAAAAGCTCTCCCGCCATACACTTTTCCAAACCGTGAATTCGGGCAATACCGTCTCCTACTTGGATTACGGTTCCCACATCCTTGGTTTCCAGCTTGTCTTCGTATCGCTGAATCTGTTCCTTTATGACTGAACTGATCTCTTCAGGTCTGAGACTCATGTTTCAATCACCCCTATCCTATATTATTACTTCTTTTAATCGGTCCTCGATCTCCCTCAGCCGTCTTTTCAGTGTTCCGTCAATGATTTTATCACCGATTTGAATAAAGACCCCACCGATAATCGATGGATCCACGGCGTTGGTTAAGGTTACCGTTTTTCCTGAAGTTTTCGTAAGTTTATCCGTAAGCTCTGTTATCTGCTCCTCGGTCATGGAAACCGCTGTGGTGGCCACCGCTTCAATGGTATTGTTGTGGCGGGCCAGCAGCTTATGATATTCGGTACTGATTTCCTTAAGCTGAGCGCTTCGACTCTTATCAATTAAGACATATAAAAAATTCAGCAGCTCCCGGCTTAAATGCTTGGAGAAGATATTTTTCATCATCTCTTTTTTCTCCACGGGCTTAATCAGCGGAGATTTTATGGCTTTGAATAAATCCGGATGCTCATTCAGGGCATCGGTAATAAAGGAGAGTTCCTCTCCGGTTTTGTCTAAGGTATTTCCCTCTAAGGCTACTTCAAATAAGGCATTGGAATAACGCTTGGCAACTAATTCTTCCATTTGACATCCCCCACCTCGTTAATAAATTCCTGAATGTGGTTTTGATGGGATTTTTCATCCAATTCCTTTTCCAGTACCTTAGATGCTGCGAGCATGGCGATGCTGGAGGTTTGATCCTTCAGCTCATTGATCATGCGCTGTCGTTCCCGGGTCATTTCCTTTTCCGCCCGGACCTTGATTTTTTCCGCTTCTTCCCGGGCCTCTTTAATGATTTCGGATTTTCGGACTTCTCCGGAACGGGTAGCCTTTTGGATAATTTCATTTCGTTCATCCCGAATATTCTGCATCTTGGCTTCGTACTGCTCCTTTAGGCTTCCCGCCTCTTCCCGGATTTCCTCGGCTTCATCCAGTGTGCTTTGAATCTTGTTTCGACGAGCGTCCAGATGTTCCGTTACCGGTTTGAATAAGAAGTGGCGCAGCAGTAAAAAGATGACGATAAAGTTTAAAAGGTTGAAAAATATACTGACATTCAGTTCCACTAATCCCTGCATCTAAAATGCCTCCTTTCTACCAGAGTGGTTGGGGGGCGTTGCCCCCTTTTTTTCTACGATTAAAGCATTCCAACTAATGGATTTACGAATAGTAGAACAAGGGCAATAATTAGACCGTAGATTCCGGTAGTCTCCGCAACTGCAGATCCCAGTAACATGGTTCGAATAATATCTCCCTGGGCTTCCGGTTGTCGTCCTACACTTTCCGCACCTTTACCGGCGGCGTAACCCTGACCGATTCCTGCTCCGATTCCTGCGATCATCGCAAGACCTGCTCCAATTGCTGATGCTGCTAATACCAACGCTTCACTAGTAATACCTTCCATGATTTCTTCCTCCTTTAATATTATCATTTTTACGATACCTGTCCGTGCTTTACCCTGCTTTTGCTGCCTTTATTGCTGATTTTTGCGGAATGTAACCACTTGCTATTGAGTGTATTGATCACTTGTGGCCCTCCGCTAGTTATTTATTAAATTATGATCGGCTTTTAGGCCGTGAACCAACGTTTTTATTTCTGCGAATTTTTTTTTGCAGCTTTATACAAAAGGATTGATAAACATCAGTACCAAAGCCACAATCAGTGCATAAATCCCTGTGGTTTGGGCCACCGCTTGACCGAGAAACATGGTCCGTACAATGGCGGGCTGCAGTTTCGGTCTTTTACCTACGGCTTCCGTACCTTTAGCCGCCGCATAACCCTGACCGATACCGGCTCCAATCCCGGCGATCATGGAAAGTCCTGCTCCGATCCCCGATGCGGCAAGTACCAGGCCGGTACCCTCCACTCCGATTAACGGATTCATAAAAAGCAGAATCAGTGCCACAACCAATGCAAGAATCCCCGAGGTCTCTGCCACGGCTGAGCCAAGCAGCATAACCATCGTGGACTTTTTAGAATTTTTCCGGTTGTAGCTGACAGCTTCCGCCCCTTTACCTGCGGCCAGTCCCTGTCCGATCCCCGGACCAATCCCTGCGATCATCGCAAAACCTGCACCGATGGCGGATCCTGCCAAAATTAACGCATTTCGTTCAAAAGACAATAGCCATTCAAGAAAATCAATAATGAAGTTGCTGGATTCCAAATTTTCACCTCCTCAAAAGCCGGGAACACTAGTCCATAGCCATTGATATAAACACCATTGTTAACATTACGAAAATAAAACTCTGCAGCACTCCCGCAAATATATCAAAATATGCATGCAGAAAAATCGGAATTCCTGCCTGGAAAATCGGGAAAGCTTCCAGACCGATAATTCCACTGACGGCGGAGAGTCCCTGATAGGCCAGGGCCATGATAACCACCCCGCCGATGATGTTTCCGAACAAACGGAAGGATAGGGATACCGGGTTGGCCAGTTCGCCCACAATATTCATCGGCAGCATGACGGGAATGGGTTCCGCAAAGGATTTTAAATATCCGCCGACCCCTTTACGTTTTGCCCCGAAATAGTGGGTCATTACAAAGGTGAGAATGGCCAGGGCGAAGGTCATGTTAAGATCCGCCGTTGGCGGTCGAATCCCGACCAGCCCCACAATATTGGCTACGGTAAGGAAAATAAACAGCGATCCGATATAGGGAGCGAAGGCCATCTTATCCTTACCCATGGTCTGGGCCACGAGATCATTGATGGACTCTACGATCAGTTCAATTACATTTTGCACGCCCTTGGGCACGTTTTCAAAGTTCCGAACGAAGATGATCGAAAGGGCTACGAGCAAAGCGCCGATGAACCAGGTTACCAAAATGGTTTCCGTAAAGGGTATGCCGCCGAATATCGGTATTTCAAACAGAATTCTTGATCCAAAATCCATGGTGTTCCTCCTTTCTTGAAATACTTAGTCTTTTTTTCTTGCAAAAATATTCCTTAAAAAAGCTTTATCTTCAAACAGCTGGGTCCCGAGAATTACCGGCTTAATCAGCAGCAATCCTAAAATGGTCCCGAAGGGATGCAGATGATCCGCTGTAAGGGAAGCATAAACCACAAATCCGATGATCATATAGCGAAGAATATAACGGCTCACGGTAAAGACCTGGGCCCGTCGAAAAGACATCGTAACGGCTTTTCTTAAGGTAAGATACAGCAGCCGCAAATTCAGGATTGCAATGATACTGCCCAGCAGCAGTCCCAGGGTAAAAGCCATGGGATCCCCAATGAAAAAGAATCCGATAACAATCACGACCATATTTGATAGGACCATGCCTTTGATGATTCTGACAAAGTCCTGATTGATCTGCTCCTGTGGGTCCATCACTCATCACGTCCTTTACGCTTTGGAAGATCCCGGGTACCGATTTTGTAAAGGTTTCGAAAGGCCGCCAGGGTTCCGATGATCACCAGAACAAACAAAAACAACGGTCCCGTTCCCAGTCTTTCATCCAGCCACCGCCCTGCAAAGAGGGTCAGGGCAATAGGAACAATCATCGCCACTCCCAAATATGTAAGCAGGGCAAGATTTTCAAAAATACTTTTTTTATTACCCATCAGCACTCCCTACTTCCCGATTAATCCATACTCCTAAAATTCCTTCTCTATTATAACACAGAAACCCTGCTTTGTTTAAGGGATGTAAGTTAATTATATATCGAATTTATAATATTTAATTTATTTTTTTATTTAAACATTTTAATCTGTTCAGTTTTACCCTTTTCCCTTATCCCTCTTTACCAATGCTGAATTTAAAACCTTCGCCTTCCTGCCTATGGGATTGTTATTTAAATAACTAATGCATATTCTGAAAAAAATTATTGCAGCATTTTTTACGAAATTCAATCTATTACGTATATTGCCTCAACTTTTGGGAAATATCAAAATAATGGCTGAATAAGACCGGATTTATGGTATTTATTTAACAATATCCCCACCCTGCTGCCCTGTCGGAATTTTCCGCCTTTTTCCACCTTCATCCATCGTTATTTTTTTATCCATATTAGCGAGAAAACTCCCTCCTCTATAGGTGGGAGTAGTTCAACTAATACAGAGAATACAGCAGGACGAGAAGGTGGCGGCACGAGCATGCAGCTGGAGGCGAAGACAGCGGGACGAGAAGATGGCGGCACGAGAATGCAGCTGGAGTCGAAGACAGCAGGACGAGAAGCCCGCGGTGAAAAAAAGCAAAATAAAAAAAAAGCCCTAGAATATAGGACTTTTTACATATGACCATGTTTATAATTCTGCTTCTGCAGCTTTTTACTTTGCTGCCTTTCCTGAGGGTGCTTCCTCTTCATAATGTTCCAGGACAATGCCCGCTTCTTTAAACATATTGTCCGATAAACGATCGGGATAATCCCCTTTGAATACCACTTTTTCAACGCCGGAATTGATAATCATTTTTGCGCATACCACACAGGGTTTATGGGTTACGTATAAGTCCGCCCCCTCGATTTTCACTCCGTGCATGGCTGCCTGAATAATTGCATTCTGCTCCGCGTGCAGGCCCCGGCACAGTTCGTGCCGCTCGCCGGAAGGTACCTGTAAATCGTTTCTCATGCAGCCGATTTCATTGCAGTGGCGGAGTCCTTTCGGAGAACCGTTATAGCCCGTGGCCAGAATCTTCTTATTCAGTACCAGGAGGGCACCGACCTGTCGCCGCATACAGGTGGATCTTCGTTTGACGGTCTCTGCAATATCCATATAATATTCGTTCCAGGATGGTCTCATCATTTCACCTCTTTTTTATTCAGCCCGGGAGAAACCATTATTACTTTGTTCCGAACAGTCGGTCTCCCGCGTCGCCGAGGCCGGGAACGATATAGGCGTGGTCGTCCAGCCGTTCGTCCACCGAGGCCACATAAATATCCACATCGGGATGGGCGGATTTAAGGGCTTCAATCCCTTCCGGGGACGCGATCAGGCACATAAACTTGATGTTCAGGGCGCCTTTATTTTTCAAGAACTGAATTGCCGCCTTTGCGGAACCGCCGGTTGCAAGCATCGGATCCAGGACGATTAACTGCCGCTCCCCCACATCGGTGGGGAGCTTGCAGTAGTATTCTACCGGCTCCAGGGTTTCCGGATCCCGATAAAGACCCACATGACCGACCTTTGCCGCCGGGATTAACTGCAATATGCCATCGACCATTCCAAGGCCCGCCCGAAGAATCGGTACGATGCCCAGTTTTCTGCCGGTGATGGTTTTCGACATGGTTTTACCCATGGGAGTTTCAATTTCAATGTCTCTCAGCTGTAAATCCCGGGTGACTTCATAGCCCATCAGCATGGACATTTCCCGTACAAGATCCCGAAAGTCCTTCGATCCCGTATTTACATCTCTTAGAAACGTTAATTTGTGCTGAATTAACGGATGATCAATTACCACTACTTTGCTCATATTTATACCTCCAAGTATTTTCTTTTAGTTTTCGTCCTCTACGGTTTTTATTTTATCAATTCGGTTTTTATGCCGCCCGCCTTCAAATTCCGTATTCAGCCAGATATCCACAATTTCCTTTGCCAGACCTTTGCCGATGACCCGCTCGCCCATGGCTAAGACATTAGTATCGTTGTGCTCCCGGGTGGACTTTGCGGAAAAACAGTCATGGACCAGTGCGCACCGGATACCCTTTACTTTATTGGCAACAATCGATACACCGATTCCGGTACCGCAGATTACGATGCCCTTATCAAACTTGTGCTCGGCTACCGCCTTGGCAACGGGATAGGCAAAGTCCGGATAATCGCAGGAAGCGGGTTCGTAGGTTCCAAAATCCTCCACTTGATAACCCTGAGATTCTAAATGTTCTTTGATAAAATCCTTTAACTCAAAGCCTCCATGGTCACCGCCGATGGCAATTTTTTCAGTTTTCATTATTTAAACACCTCCGTTTTCATTTAAGCCCTTCTTAGTATTATACCGAAGTTTCAGCATTTTTCTAGAATTTTTTGCACCAAAACCTCAATTTCTTCAAAGATTTCCCGAAAGGTTTGCTGATATACCTCCATGGACCGGCCATAGGGGTCGCTGATATCTAAGGCTTCCTCTCTTTCGTCGGTGTTCATATCTTCGGTATCCATATTTTCAGTCTCGTCCCTTAGGCCCGCTGCTCCGGGATGCCCTTTACAGTCCCTGGTGTACTCCTTTAGGGTAAAGAGTCTTCCATCATAATAGCCCTTTTCTTTGCGGTCTTCGATCATGATTTTATGGCCCTCGGTCATGGTCAGGATTAAATCCATCCCTTCCAATACATCGTCCTCCAGGTAGGTGGCCCCCTTTTCCTCAAAACTTACCCCGCCCTTTTCCAAGGCGAATTGGGTTTCAATGGTGGGGGGTTCTCCGTCCTGGGCAAAGAGCCCCGCCGAGCGCACTTCAAAATCCCCGGCCATCCCTTTCTTTTTTAAAATATCCTTCAGTATCCCTTCCGCCATAACGCTTCGGCAGGTGTTTCCGGTGCAAACAAACAGTATTTTCATGATCGAGCCTCCTCATCCACATAAAGTATATTCTGCCCCGCCGCCTTCGACAGCCGGTTCATAATGGCATAACCCATCTCCCGGTCCTCTAAGGCTTCGGCTAAAATAACCGCAACATCGGTCTGATCAAACTCCCGCAGTATTGAAAACAAATTTGCCGCCATTTTTTCCACATCCTTTTCACTGCCCAGAGACCGGATGCAGGGGGGATTAAACGTCTCTTTCCCATGGTCTTTCAACGCTGTTTCGTAGGACTTAAGATTTTCATCCACCGTAATAATTCCGACCTGCTGTCCCGCTTCCTGATAAGACTTTTGCAGTTCCCGGATTTTAGCAAGTACTTTTTCCCGGGTCCCCCGAAGGATTACCACCTCTGCCCGGGGCGCATAATGGGTGTATTTCATGCCCGGGGACCGCAACTTATCGGGAGACGTTTCTTCCTCCCCGGCGGCTTTTCCCCGGTGAATTTTATCCAGCTGCTGATCCCGAAGAATCGGACCGATCACCCCTTCAATCATCCGCTGGGTGATCCCTCCGGGACGAAGGAGCACCGGAGGCTCTTCGGTCATATCGATGACCGTGGACTCAATTCCGACAGCCGAGCTTCCGCCGTCGATGATCCCGTTAATTTTTCCATCCAGATCCTCCAGGACATGTTTTGCCGTGGTGGGGCTGGGTTTTCCCGAGGCATTGGCGCTGGGAGCCACCAGCGGCACCCCGGCGATTTCAATCAAGGCCTTGGCCACCGGGTGGTCCGGCATTCGAATCGCCACCGTATCTCCCCCGGCGGTGACAATGTCGGGAATAATCGGCTGTTTTTTAAAGATAATCGTCAGCGGTCCCGGCCAAAAGGCCTTTATCAGCATCAGCGCCTTTTCCGGTACCGACTGCACCAGTTCAAATACGTCTTCGGTCCGGGTGATGTGGACGATTAACGGATTGTCCGAGGGTCTTCCCTTGGCAGTGAAAATTTTTTCAATGCCCTTGGGGTCCAAAGCACTGGCCCCAAGACCGTATACGGTTTCCGTCGGAAACGCCACCACGCCGGATTTTTCAATCATCTGACCGAATGGGTAGAGCACCCTGTATAACTCTTCCTGGGAACTGTCCGGATTCACAGCGGCCCGTAGGGTCGTGACTGGCGGAGTTTCTGTCGGAGTTTCTGCCGGAGCTTCTGTCGGAGCTGTGGTTGGATCTGTGGTTTGCCCCGCCTTGGGTTTTCGTTGATCTATGGAGTTGTTTTCTTTATCGTTCAAATTATTACGATCCATTTTCTCACCTAACATTCTTTTTTAGCAGCTTTATTAGTAACTTTATTAGTTAACTCTGTTTACTGCTTACTACTAAACTCTGTTTACTGCTTACTACTAAACTCTGTTTACTGCTTACTACTAAACTCTGTTTACTGCTTACTACTAAACTCTGTTTACTGCTTATTACTAAACTCTGTTTACTGCTTATTACTAAACTCTGTTTATTAAGCTTTATTACTAACTTTTTTTGTTATAGTTTTTCAAGGTCCTATGACCGGTTTTTTCGGTAAAACTTCGCAAAAAAAGCTGAGGGACCCTCAACTTTTTTGTATGCATGATTAGTCTTGTATTTCCTTAAGTTTTTCCGCCTGCTCGGAAGTACGAAGGCCGTCGATCATTTCATAGATATCCCCGTCCATAAAGGCGTCGAGTTTATAAATGGTTTTGTTGATTCGATGGTCCGTAATCCGGCCCTGGGGGTAATTGTAGGTTCGAATCCGGTCACTTCGGTCTCCGGAGCCTACCTGGGATTTTCGATCCGCTGCAATTTCATCTTCCTGTTTCTTTACCATTTGATCCAGAACTCTTGCCTTCAGTACTTTCAAGGCTTTTTCCTTATTTTTCATCTGGGATTTTTCGTCCTGGCAGGAAGCGACGACCCCGGTGGGAAGGTGGGTAATACGAACCGCCGAGTCCGTAGTGTTTACACTTTGTCCTCCGTGGCCGGAGGCCCTGAATACATCCACCCTTAGATCATTCGGATCAATTTCCAGTTCCACATCATCCACTTCGGGAAGTACCGCAACCGTGGCCGCTGATGTATGAATCCGTCCGGCAGACTCCGTATCCGGTACCCGCTGTACCCGGTGTCCCCCGCTTTCATATTTCATCAGAGAATAAGCCTGCTCTCCTTTTACCATAAATACCACTTCTTTGTATCCGCCGGTTTCCGAATCACTTAAATTCAAAATCTCCACTTTCCAGCCCTGACGCTCGGAGAAACGGGTATACATTCGAAACAGGTCCCCGGCAAAAATTGCGGCTTCGTCCCCGCCGGCACCGGCCCGGATTTCCACAATCACGTTTTTATCATCATTGGGATCCTTGGGAATCAGCATCATTTTCAGCTCTTCTTCCAGGGCTTCCTTTTGTTCTTCCAGCTCTTTGATTTCGTCCTTGGCCATTTCCTTTAATTCCTCATCGGCTCCCCGATCCTGAATAATTTCCCTGGCTTCGTCGTAATCCTCCTTCACCGAGTTATACTCTTTAAACTTCGCAACAATCGGCTCCAGGCTGGCATGTTCCTTCACCAGTTTCCGCCATCGGTTCTGGTCATTGACCACCTCGGGATCGCTGATTATCTGTCCTAAATCCTCATATTTCTGTTTTACCGAATCCAGTTTATCCAACATTCTGCTTACACCTCATCCTTAATTTTCGCTTAGTACCTAAGCCTATATATTCACTACCTTTTATTATATCATATTAGCGCTTTCCAATCACTACCCGATCCCGATTTTCTAAATCCTTCAGCACCTGCACTCCGCTGTAGCCGGATTTTTGAAGAATCCTTCGTACCGCCTCTCCCTGATCATAGCCGATCTCGAAAACCAGGATGCCGTTTTTCTTTAAATAGGACGGTGCGCCCTGGGCAATCTCCCGGTAGTAGAAAAGCCCCTGTTCTTTCGCAAACAGGGCTTCCCCGGGTTCATAGTCCTTTACTTCCCGGTCCAGGGTTTCCCGAACATCGTAGGAAATATAGGGGGGATTGGAAATGATCAGATCAAATATCCGCCCCTTAGGGTCTATATTTCGGTCCAGGGGTTCGAACAGACTCCCCTGATACAGCTCCAGCCGATTAAGGACCCCATGGGTCTTTGCATTGCTTTCGGTGACCTTTAGCGCCGTCGGCGAAATATCGGTACCGATTAAAAAAAGATTCTGCAGATAGTATAAAAGGCTCACTGCAATGGCGCCGCTGCCCACACCGATGTCCAGGGCCCGCACCGTTTTCATGTCCTGGGTTTTTTCCGTAAGCCTCAGGTCTTCCGCTCTGAATTCTCTTTTCTCTCCGATTTCCGTAAGAAGCTTAATGGCCGCCTCCACAACAACTTCCGTATCTCCCCGGGGGATCAGAACCCCTTTTTCCACATGAAAATCCAGGCCCATAAATTCCTTGGTTCCGGTGATGTACTGCAGGGGTTCATTGGTTTTTCGCCGTCGGATCCATGACTGATAAGTTTCAATCTCCTTCGGCAGCACTTCCCGTTCGGGGTAGACATGAATTACCAAACGCTCCACTCCCAGGGCTTCCATCAGCAGCACCTCGGCGTCCAGGGCCGGGGTTCGAAGGTGGGCACCG
>SKOH01000086.1 GCA_007120165.1 Clostridiales bacterium | reverse complement strand
GCGGCGTTGTCGGTACAAAGGGTCAGGGACGGGTACTGCACATGGATCCCCTCTTCCCCTCCTCTTTTTTTAAGCAGGGCCCTGAGGCCTTTATTTGCCGCCACCCCGCCGGAGAGTACGATTTTTTCCATGTTCTTCTCTTTTGCACAGCGGATGGACTTTTCCACCAGTACCTCGATAATGGCCTGTTGATAACTTGCGGCCATATCCTCCAGAGGGATTTCTAAGTTTTTCATTTTCTGCTGATTAATATAGTTCAGGGCCGCGGATTTCAGTCCGCTAAAGCTGAAGTCGTAGGTTCCCTCTTCCAGATAGGCCCTTGGGAAATCCAAGGCTTTAGGGTCTCCGGTCTCCGCCAGCCGGTCAATTTCCGGACCTCCGGGATATCCCAGGTCCAGGGCCCGGGCAATTTTGTCAAAGGCCTCCCCGGCGGCGTCGTCCCGGGTTTTTCCCAGCACTTCGTATTCGCCGTAATCCTTCATATATACCAGGTGACTATGGCCTCCCGAGACAATCAGTGAAATAAACGGGGGCTTCAGGTTTTTGTCTTCGATGAAATTGGCGTAGATATGGCCTTCGATATGATTAACGCCGTTCAGCGGAATCCCCCGGCTAAAGGCCACCCCTTTGGCGTAGCTGAGGCCCACCAGTAACGCTCCGACCAGGCCCGGGCCATAAGTCACCCCCACATGGTCAATATCGTCAAAGGTTTTTCCCGCTTCCTCCAGGGCTTCCTTTACCACATAACTGATGGCCTCAATGTGCTTTCGGGAGGCCACCTCCGGTACTACCCCGCCAAAGCGTTTATGAATCTCAATCTGGGAGGAGATGACATTGGAGAGCACCCTTCTTCCGTTTTCCAGCACCGCCACCGAGGTCTCGTCACAGCTGGTTTCGATGCCCAGGGTTATTACATTTTTTTTATCCATTTTAATCCATCCTAACTACAAATTTATCGATGATTTTCAAGTCTGCTTTCAGGTTTGTCTACTGTTTTAAGTCTAATTTCAGACCGGAGGGTTATTTCCGGGCTGGGGGGTCTGCACCGGCTGCCTTCTGTCAAGAAGCCGGGCGGCCAGCTCTCCCATGCCGAAGAATTTCAGAGTAAAGGTTACCGGTTTTCCTACCACTGCCATATCCAGTAAAATATAAATCAGGCTGCCGATCAACAGCTCCCCCACCAGTCCGTAGTCCCGGTCAAAATTCAGGGCCATTTTCCGGCCGATGGCGAGCTTTACCACCAGATTACCCAAAAACATGATGAAAATTGACAGCGGAATGATAAACAGCAGCAGCGGGAGGCCGATAATGGTTACCGCAGCGGTGACGGCGGCAATCTGCAGAATAAAATACAGCAGAATCCCCATCCCCAGTTTTCTGCCCGGATCGACCTTCACCGTTTCCGACATGGCCTGAAACTTATCGTCAAACATCGTTACAATAATCGCCCCGATGATAAAAGCAAATATATGGGCCAGTACAGAAAACATTATAACCAAGATTAAAATAATAGGCAATGGGGGATATTCTCCGGGCAGCAGGCGATTGATAAAGTCCGGCAGGAAACTGATGACGGTAATCTCCTGGCCCATGACCTGTCCCTCCTGATTATCAAAATCTCCTAGAAAGCTTACCAGGTCTCCCCGGACCATGGCTCCCGAGGACAGGCGGGAATTTCCGATGATCTGGACCACATCCCCGTTTACATACCCTCCGATGCCCAGGGATCCGATAATATTGATGATGCTTTGGGTCTCTCCTGCACTTTCCACATTGCCGATGATGCTTACCACATCCTCTTCCACAATGGCGGCATCGGAAATATTGGTATTTCCAATAATGGTGATGACGCTTCCCCGAACCTCCCCGTCGATGTTGACGCCGCCGATGATGCTTACCACATCTCCGTCAATAACCTCTCCTTCAGCGATATCCACCGCGTTAAAAATGCGGATCACATCCCCCCGCTGAACGTCTGCTGCAGCGTAGACCGCAGTGCTCAGCAGCAGCATAATAATCAGTGCAAGCATCCCCACCCGTTTTGGATCGGCTGCTTTTCTCTTGCGATTCCCTACCAGCGATTGAACAGCTTTCATCCTCATTTCCCCCTCATCCGGTTTTATAATAATTTCACCGATTCGATTGAACGATTCGATTAATCCTTTACCTTTAACCATTAAACTGGCACTTAATGTTCTTTGCTGAGGTTCTCTGACATTTTCTGAAGCAGGCTCCGGCTGAAGGCTCCCAGCATCAGAAGCGTAATTATTACCAGGGAGTAGGCCATACGCCCTTCCGGGGAGAGTTCGCTGAAAATTATCCGGGCCCAGTTAAAAATTCGAATCGGGTAGATGATAAACAGCGACAGCATGCCCTGGAAAATCAGACCGTCAAAGACGTCCCGAAATACTCTGGTGACCACGACGATGGCGGAGATCCAGTCAAGGTTCTGCACCGCGGCGGTTGTCAGCACGTTAAGCACCGCAAACAGGGTAATAAAGTAGCCGATAATCAGAACCAGATCCCTCCTCGGATCCCGGGCCGGCTCTTTGTACGGCTCCATCTTGGAAAGAATCCGCCCCTCAAAGCCTTCCGCCGGCGAGAGTACTTCCAAACCGTCCAGCTGCTCCTTCATTAACCGGTACTGATCAAACTCCCGCCGACAGTCTGCACAGCCTGCCAGATGGGCTTTGAAGATTTTTTCTTTTCCGGCGGAGAGATCCTTGTCTAAATAGGCATTTATATATTTTTCACTGCTTCGGCAGTCCATGGGCTCCCCTCCTTTCTGATCGGATCCAGCTCTTCTTTCAGCATCTTTCGCCCCCGGTAGAGGCGGTTCTTTACGATGGTCATCGGCAGATCCAGAATGGCTGCAATTTCTTTATAACTGCGGCTCTGCTGGTGATAAAGGATGATCAGCAGGCGGTACTCCCCGGGGAGTCTTTCGATGGCCGCTTCAATTTCCCGCTGCTGCTCTTTATATAGATAGGCTTCCTCGGCACTGATCGGGGCTTCCCCGGCCTTGAGGCCCTCCTCTAAGGGCAGGTTTTTCTCTTTTCTCCTTCGAAGATAATCGATACAGGTATTTCTGGCAATGGTCAGGATCCAGGTGGAAAATTTCATCCCCCGGTCGTATTTTCCAAGACTCCGGTAGGCCTTTAAAAAAACCTCCTGACTGAGATCCTCCGCCTCCTGCTTCTGATAGACCATTCGGTAACAAAGGGAAAACACCGCATTCTTATAGGCTGTGATAATTTCTTCGTAGCTATGGGCATCCCCCTGCAAAATCCGGTTTACTACATCTTTTTCCCAGCCTTCCAACGGGATCCCCTCCTCTCACAGAAGACAGATGGACGAAGTGTTCGTCTTCCGGTCAGCTTATTGATATATACGAAAATAATTGCAGAATGTCTGTACAATGTCTGGATAATGTCTGAGATGTGCCTGTTTGAATGTGCCTTATGTAAAAAAAGATCCAAAGACCATTGCTTATGTCCTTAGATCTTCCTCGTGATGTCCTTCCACATAATCAGGGCGTCTTCCCCGTTATCGGTATAGTAGCCGGGTCTTCGTCCTAAAATGATGAAACCGAAGGACCGGTAAAGGTTAATTGCTGTGCTGTTGGAGGCCCGAACCTCCAGGGTTACCCGAAGAATACGCCGGTGCCTAAGCTCTTCAATGATCTTTTGAAGGATCTTTTTTCCGATTTGCCGGCCCCGGTAGGACCCGTCCACGGCGATGTTGGTAATATGGCCCTCATCCACAATCAGCCATACCCCTGCAAAACCGACGATCTCCCCTTCCAGTTCAGCCACGGTATAATAGGCAAGCTTGTTTTCCGTTACTTCATTAATAAAGGCCTTCCGGCTCCAGGGCGTGGTAAAGGAAGCCTGTTCGATTTCCAGTACCCGGTCCACATCGGCAAGGGTCATCTCTCTTAGTTTGACCTCGGCAGTTTTTCTGTTCATTACTCCGACGCCCCTTTACCCAGGGCTTCCTGCCGCTGGTCGAACTGGACTTCCGCCTGGGACTTTCTGAGATAAATCGGCTTTAGCCCTTCGCCGCTGTCGGACATTCCTTGAAGATGTCTTCTTCGGGTCAGCTCCCCCAGGATCGAGGCCCGGGGTATTTGCTGGCCGTAAAAGGGCATTTCAAAGGCGGTCCCCAGTTTTTCCGCCAGGATCCTTCGATGAAGATTCAGCCCGTCCCCGACAAAGAGAATTTTTCCCTCCAGGATTTTTACTTCGTTAATTAAATCGTCAATTTTCAGTACTTCTGTATCTTTTAAGACCGTAAGTCCTGGTGCACTGTCAGGTCCCTGGCTGCTGTTGTCGCTCGTTATTGGGTCCTTCCCGGAGCTGTACTGAAACAGTCCGGCATATACCTGGTTACGCTGGGCGTCCAGGATCGGACAGATGATCCGGTCCGTGGGCGCGATCCCTGCTGCAAGGACTTCCAGTGCGGAAACCCCCACCACCGGTTTGCCGAGGGCCTCGGCCATGCCTTTAATGGTACTGATTCCGATACGAATGCCGGTAAAAGCCCCGGGTCCGATGGTTACCCCGAAGACGTCGATATCCGCCGGGGCCATACCCAGACTC